>JAKSBK010000105.1 GCA_022361155.1 Pseudomonadota bacterium | reverse complement strand
TGTCACCCAACGTGTACTTCTATCGCGATCACTACGGTGTCGAGGTCGATTTCGTGATTCCCGTGGCCGATCGCCTGAAGCTCATCGAATGCAAGTGGTCCGAGACGCCGGGCATTCCGAAGGGCTTCGAACAGCTCCAGACGCTCACTGGAGCCCACGGCATCGCCAGCAAAACCGTGGTTGTTCCGACGCGAGGCCATCGAACCCTCGGCGACATGTCGATCGAGGACCCCGTCGACCTAACGACACTCGAGCACTAGTGCTCTGCTCTAAGGGCCCCAAGGCATGAGCAGGCGTCGGATCGATGAGCCTTCCTGAGTCCACGCGCTCCGGGCGTGGAGCCTCAGCGAGCGTTCTCCCCGCGCTTGTCTACCTCTAGCACGGGCGTGCGGCTACCGTCTTGGATGGAGTTCCAGGGGACTATTACCGCGCGCTTGCAGCGCCTGCACTTGAGCTCCAGCCCCTCCGCGAGCATACGAGCCAGCAGGCTACCGCAGATGCAGCGGTAGTCCTCCGGGAGGCGTCGCTTCTCTTCGGAATGGGAGCTTGGCCGCATCGACACGCAATCCAGGTCTAGGACAGCTTTCATGAAATTGCAAGTGACTTTCAATATCAATTATTGCTTTGGATTCGACTTCGAGGCGATCACTGCCCGTTCCGGGGTCGGGCGAGTCTGCGCTGCACTCGCTCGAGCCACATCAAGGTCCCTGTGAACGTCAAGGTCAGAGCGCACAGCCCACCAAAGAAGTACATGAGACGCAGCCAGCGGTTGCCGAAATCGCCGTAGTGCAGCGGCGACATCGCGTCGGCGATGCGCAGCCACGGCCCGTGGTGCAGGCCGTGCCTGCGCTCTACGCGCTGTCCATCTCGACCCCGAAAGCGGTAGCGAACGGCTTCGTTCTTTGGAAGCAGATGGCCCGGCAGTGAACCGGCCAGGTCGACCCTTGCCCGAACGTCGCCCCACTCGTGCAGGACAACGAGGGTCGGTCTCAGCTCCGGCGTTTCGTTCCGGGCGGAAGCAAGCATCACGTCGAGCGAGGCCATCTCGGTCTGAATTCCCTGAGCCACGATCGGAGCTTCAGTGAGCTCTGCGCGCGCGCGCCTCAAGTCCCCGTCGTAGATCGCCAATGCGGGCACCAGGACGAATAGATCCTTGAGAGCCAGAAAAGTACCCGACAACGCGATGATGAAGTGAAACGGTAGCATCCAGGTCCCCGCGGCCTTGTGCCCATCGCTGGCTACGGCCCGGCGAGCCCCGCTCCAGCGCATGGTGAAGAGCTCGCGGAACATGGTGCGATGCAGTACCAGGCCCGTCAGCACCAGCAGCATCAACGCGAGTCCGCCGGCGCCCACGAGGTAACGGCCGAGCTTTTTGCGCAGGCTGAGGTTCGCGTGCAGCTGAAACAGGAAATCCCCGAGCTGCACCCTGGCTTCACCCAGGTACTCGCCGGAAAGGGGATGGGCGTAGGCGTGCACGAGGCCTCGCCCAGCCCGCGGAAGCAGCAGCTCGTAGAAGGGGTGCTCGGAGCTCGGCAGCCGAAAAGCGAACAGCTTGGGCTCCGACAGCTCGTAGCGCGCGCTGAAGGTTTCGACGATGCGATCCAACGATGCGGATTGCTTTCCGTCGAAATGCAGCTCGCGCAAGGCGGGTGTTCCCCAGACACGCAGCTCGTCGCGAAACACGACCAACGTACCCGAAAGGCACAACAGGAAGAGATAGACGCCGAATACGAGGCCAGCGTAGGAGTGGATGCCGTACAGGGCTCTGCGTGTCGGCGAGCTCATCGAACCAGCAACGCGGCAACCACGAGGGCGAGGCTGGCGAGCGCGAGGCGCTGCCATGCGATCCAGCCGCTTCGGGCAAGCAGCGCTGGCAGCATCGCGCCCACCCAAACAACCGGTGTCACCAGCGCGCCGGCCGCGATTCGCTCGAGGGCGGTGCCCGCACAGGCGAGCGCAAGCGCGACCGCGGCTGCGGAGGCGGCCAGCGAGCCGCCGATAAGCGCCGCTGTCAACTTGCCTATCACGGGTCGCTCTGCCCCCGCGAACCATCCTGCGCTACCGGCTGGCGCAGCATGCGCAGTCCTACCCCGGTCAGCGTGAGGCCGGCGGCGGACAAGACCGCGAGCACTTCCAGCACGCCGGCATGGACCCTGCTGAGAGCGTCGACCTGATGCACGGTGACGAGCACGCTGGCACCGAAGCACAGGCCTGCAGCAGCTAGATAGGCGCCTGTAACTAGCCGCGTCCGGCGCGATATGAGGGCCACACAGGCCAGCAACAGCCACGACGCAAAGAACAAGGTCTTGCCGGGACTGCTCCCTGTTTGGCTGATGGGAACGCCGAGCGCACTCGCCAGGAAGAGCCCGGCCAGTGCGGTGGCGAGCCCCGCCATCAGACCGGCACCAAGACGTCGCCACATCATGCCAACAGCAGGCAGGCCGCGACGGCGAACGAGCCTACGCCCGTGCCAGCGAGCCAGCGTGGCCGTCCGTTTGCCATCGCGACTGCCAGACCGGATAGCAGATAGCAACCAAGGCGGACCGCAACGGCCGAGTCCAGGTGCGCGGCCGACACCGCGCCAGCCGACGAAACGAGGGCGCCGATGGGCAGGAGCACGAAAAACGCCAGACGACAGGCTGGAATCAGCCCTGTGCGCTGCGGCCGGCGCTTCGACAGCTTCGGGAAGGCGAAGTACGCGAGCACCCAGGCGCAGTACGCAAGCAGCAGCGATGCCGTGGGTCGCAAACTCCGTACCTCCTTGCTCCTCACCAGCATGTAGCTGGTGCACCGAGCGCCTCGGTACCGCAGGGGCTCGCGGCTTGTGCCGCGAGCCCCTGCAGCCCTTGTTGGATGATGCCGTACCGGCTACGGCGTCGTGACCTCGAGCGCCAGCTCGGGCGCCGGTGTGTCGAAATCGGGGAAGGAGGCGGAGGTCGACTCGAGATCGACGAGCGTACCGGCGTGCAGCCACTCGCGCCGTTCTCCCGTAGCGGGTGCATTGATGCTGCTTAATCGGCCGCCCGTCACCCAGTTGCCGGTGGCTGCATTGAGCTCGCTGAGCGCCGTGGCGTTCAGCGCCACCTCCACCCACTTGCCACACGGCGTGTCAGCCAACGAGCAATCGGCGTTTTGGTCTGTGGCTGTGGGCGATACCACGAGGTCGAGCGTCTCGCAGTTCTCGGTCACAACGATCGAGCCGAGCTCCGAGCCATCGCCTAGATCCGTCCACACCTGATCGTCGACATCGTTGGGTGCGGTCGCGTTGAAGGGCACGGCAGCGATGTCGGCCGCAGTGTGGGAGCCCACGCTGTGCAGCGCGAAGGTCTCCTGGGCATCCGCGCTCGTGTAGCAGCCGGTATTGCCGTTGGCCAGGGCCGGCTTCCACACCCACAAGCGCAGCGTGGCGCCCGTGATATTGCCCGATATACCCGATAGATCGAACGCGAAGTAGGAGCGGCGTTCGATGTTGGTGGTGTTACCCGCAGTACCGGTGTTCTGGTTTCCCGTCAGGTACGACTGATGCGACGTGCGCGGAGCGGTCGACTGGAAGCGGAACGACTGCAGCGTCGATGTCGAGTTGGCCGCGAGCAGGAAGTAGCCCGTGTCCACGAACGGGGCGTTTTGCGTTGTGACCGTGCCGCCACTGCCGCCGGAACCGCCACTGCCGCCGGAACCGCCGCTGCCGCCCATTCCGGCATCGGGCATCGTGTCAACGCAGGTTATGGTTATGCCCTCGGTGTCGGCAGTCGTGCAGAGTGCGCCGCCGCCGCTCACGGCCACCTCCAGGGCATGCGTGCCCGCGCTGGTGCAGGTGTAGGTCGTGCTCGCTGCGGTGGCATCGGCGAAGGTTCCCCCCGGGCCGCTCCATTGGTAGGTCGCAGTAGGAAGTGACGCCGTGGCCGATAGCGACACGCTCCCGCCCACCACGACTTGCGTAGGCAGCGCGGTCAACCCCGTGACCGCAGCGCAACGATTGACCTCCACGCCGACTTGAACGTTGCCGGAGCTCGGCTCCTGCGTGCAGGCAATTTCGACAACCACGCTGCTGACTTGATCGGCCATCACGTCAAAGGTGTTGGAGCCGACACAGCTCGAGCCATCGCTGGCCGTGCCGGTCAGCTCGAGCAAATAGCCGGTACCTGCCGGAATACCGCCCACCTGGAACGCCAAGACGGTGCTCTGCGCGACCGAGACAGTACCCGTGATGGGAGTAATCCCGTTGCCGGTAATGCTGTAATCGACGCTGGTCAGCGCCGCGCCTTGCGCCAGGGTCAAGCGCAGCGCAATGCTGCCGGGTGACTTGGCGCCTTCGGGCGGCAGCTCGGTGCAAGCCGCAGGCACAAGACCCATGACGGCCACGAGGAGCGCCAGCCTGGACGCTGAACGCGCGCATCCGGATTGATTGAATGAAATCGGTTTCATGGTCATTTCCTTATCCTCGCAGTCTTGATTATTGAAGTGTGAGCACCAGCTCGGTGGCCGGGGGTGGATTGCCGCCGGTCTCGTCGGAAGCGCGGAACACACGCTCGCGCACGCCGAACCCTGTTGCGGTGCCGGTCGTCAAAGAGCCTCCGATGGACCATGACGCGCCAGCCGTGATCGCGGAGTTGATGCTGCTTACTGCCGCAGCGTTCAAGGTCACGGCCTCGGTCGTCCCGTTGTCGGAAGCATCGGCGGTGAAGCTGCCAAAGCTCGTGCCTGTACCGAGATCGCTGAAGATCGAAGTGAGCAGCGTAGTGCCCATCGTTTCGTCAGGGGCCTGCAGTGTGCTCGAGCTGGTGCCGACGTCGAACAGCTCGATGGTTTCGCTGGCGTCGGGGCTGTCGTAGGAGGTGGCTGGGTGGTGGATACGAAGCTCCGCGGCGGTCACCGTGCCCGTCACGCTCGACAGATCGAACGTGAAGTAGTTGCGCGTCGCCGCAAGCGAGACAGTGCCGTCTCCGAGGCTGCGAACCTGGTACGAGTTGCCGATGACCTTCCAAGGCTGGGCCAGGCTCTCGACGACGGTGGTGGAGTTGAAGGCACCGCGATGCGCATGCTGGATCGTGGTAGCGGTCGAGGTACAGGTCACGACCACCGTCTGTTCGCTGGCCGGACACGATGCGGGCGCGCCGCTTACGGCAAGCGTGATGGTCTGCTGGCCCGCGTCCGTGCAGGTGTACGTCGTGCTCGAGGCCGATGGGTCGCCAAACGTCCCTGCAGCGGCGCTCCAGCTGACGGCGGAGCTCGGGCTCGTGCTACCTGCAAGCGCGATGGTTCCTCCCACCACGACCTCGGTGGGATTCGCCGACAAACCCGACACGATCGAGCACGTCGCAACCGAACCGTCCACCGACACGCCGCCGGAATTCAGGCCAACGCCGCACTGAACCTGGACAACCACGCTGGTCGTCTGGTTCGCGACGATATCAAAAGGTCCCGAGCCGGCGCAGCTCTGCGCGTCGCTGGTCGTCGCGCTGATCGAAAGCGTATAGCCGGTGCCCGCGGCGATGCCGCCCAGCTGGAAGTTGGCCGTTGTGCTATTCGCTACGTTGATCGTGCCGGTGATGGGCGTGACGCCGTTGCCGGTGATCTCGTATTCAAGGGCGTCGATGCTGGCACCGTCCGGCAGGGTAAGCGCCGCGCTTACCATACCCGTAGCGGGAGCATTCTGGCTCCCGGAGGTGCTGCACGCTGCGCATAGGGCTACGCTCATGGCGAGCCCTACCGCGAAGCCACGCGTGCGCGCGCGCCTCGACGATACGAGCCGCCGTCTCGTTCTGAACGTCATGTTGTCTGCTCCTGATCTTGTTGAAGGCGCTGGGCTCGCGGGCCGCTGGCCGAGTTCATATTGGGAAACTCGCTAGCGCCGAGCACCGGAGGGTTTGACGGTGTTTCGTCCCGTGCCAACCGGTACTCAAACCTTGTCACGGCGTCACGGCATGGAAGCGTCCTTCAGGTACAACCTGGGTGCAGGCGTAACAAACGCGGGATACACGCTCTTGGTCGAGGCCAGATCGACCAGGGTGCCGTTGTTGACCCACTCCTTGCTATTGGCATTGGGTCCGATCGTCCCAAGCCGAGCGCCCAGCGCCCACTGGCCGCCGGCGGCCTTGAGCGATGCCACGCCCTCGGCGCCCAACGCGATCTGTACCCACTTGCCGCATGGGCTGTCCGCTCCGCATGCAACGCCTTGCCCGGCCGTGGGGGACGGCATCAGACCGACCTGCTCATCCTGCACCGTGTACACACGGGAGCCCAGCAGCGTCCCGTCACCGAGGTCGGTCCAGATCGGAACGTCCAGCGAGTGATCGTTCTCCTGGTTGAAAGGAGCCTCCATCACCTGTTGCGGTGTGAAGCTATCCACCGAGTACAGCTCCAGTGTTTCGGCGGCGTCGCCGCTCGTGTAGGCCCCGCTGTTCGCGTTGGCCGTAGCCGGCTGCCAGACCCACAGCTGCAGCGTCGCAGAAGCCACCTCGCTCAGGCTGCCGGAAAGCTCGAACACGAAATATGCGCGGCGCTCGACGTCGAAAGCCGGTACGTTCTGGTTGCCGACGAAGTAGCTTTGGTGCTCGCCGGCGGGGCTCTGCCAGTGAGCAGACTGCAGGGTCGCGCTGCTCGAGAAGACATGCACGTAGTATCCCGTGTCTACGAAAACTGCAGTCGGCGCCGTGGCGCCGCCGTCGCCATTGCTTGCGTCCCCGGACCCGCCCGCATCGGGCGGCCCGCCAGCCTCGATGGCTCCCGCGTCGCCCGCAGCCCCATCCGGAGAGAGGCCCGCCTCGTGGGCTGCGTCTATCCCAGCATCCCCTGCCCCCGCATCCGGCGTGCCCGCCCCCGCATCCGGCGTGCCTGCCCCCGCATCCGGCGTGCCAGCGTCCGCCGGGGCGCCCCCCTCGCCTGCACTGCCGTCCCCTGTCCCCGCATCGGGTCTGCCGGCCTCGCGAGCGGCGTCGGGCGGCGAGCCTGCTTCTGCCCCTCCGGTATCCGCCATGCCCGAGGCGTCTCCGTGACCCGTACCGGCTTCCGTTGCGGCGTCGACCGTATCGGACAAGTCCTCGCCGACACAGCCCATCAGGCTCAGCCCTGCAGCGAATCCAAGACAGGCTGCACGAGCCTGCAAGCTCCGCGGAGATCGCCCCGAGCGTCCAACCACCAGCAGCGACCCGAGCAGCCCCAAACACGCCGGCAGCCAGCCGGCACCGCCACCAGCCCGGCCCGCATCTGCGACCGAGCATAGCAGGCCGACAGCGGCATTCGTTGTTTGCGTCAGAGGCTGCGCCCGCGGTTTGCCTGCTCCTCCCACGATCGCGATTTCGCCGTTGACCGTGAAGTCCGCGTCACCAAGCTGGCCATCTTCGATAACGAGCTTGACGTAGCGTCCTTCCATGCGTGCACCGCGCTTGCCATCGAAGCTGGCGCTGTACCAGCGTGCTTGCCCACCGTTCTCGAGCGGACCGAACGAATAGAAGTCGACCAGGCCCTCGTCCGGCAGGGCGACGCTGATAGCAGCCGCGTCCCCTCTGGCAAGCCCCGACAACCGGAAGCCCACAAAGCCATGCGTGAACTCGACGTTCGCCAGCGCGGCAGGCGGAGCCAGCCGGCGCTCCCCCACAGACGTGAGCCGGGTGCCCGGCAAAGCAGCCACCGTAACTACCTCGCGCCCGCGATTCTGGAACGAAGCCACGTGATCCTGACGCCGATCGGGCACGCCGTCGCCGTTCCCGTCACCGTTATGGGCCGCCGCGTCCTCCACGGCGTCCGGAACGCCGTCACGATCCTCGCTCACCGTACCCGTGAGCTTGAAGCGCCGTTCGGCTTGGCCGGTGGCGCCAGCCAAACGGTAGCTCACCTCGAGCATTGCCTGTTTCGGGCCGAGCCTGTCCGAGAGCATGTCGATGCGCACGCTGCAATCCGGGGCAGCTTCCGGCGCCGCTGCATGGCCGTCCTGCATGGCGCTCGATTCATCCAACACCGTGCCGGAGCAGCCATCCTCCCGTAGGCGAAAAGCCTGACCCTCGGCGATCCGTACCCGCTCGATCGCGATGCGCTGCCGGACGGAGCGGTTCGATAGGATCAGCTCGGAGCTCACGCGTTCGCCACGAAGCGTGTCGAGGCTCGTCCACGAACTTGCGGCCAGATGGCAGGCGCCGCTCGGATCCGAGCTCTCGACCACAAGCTGCGGCGCCCACTCGCGCCGCACGCGTGGCTTTACGATCTGCGGGCTGTCGGCGCCGCCGGCTCCCCGAACCTCGCCCCCGACCGCACGCATGCAGCGGGTGTTGCCGTAAACCAGGTCGACACCTCCCGGGCCGCCCCACTCGCCCCCGGCGCCGGGACAATCCGCGGCCGCGCTCGAGGATGCAAACGTCACAACAGCCCGGGAACGTCCAAGGCCTATTTCCGGCGCGTTGATGCGCACCTGATCGCTCGCGATCTCACCCGGGTACTGATAGAGCGAGAAACCGTGGTCGATTTCGGGTGCGAAATCGCGCTCCAGCCAGAAGCGCACGGCTTCGGTGACGTCCCACTCGACCCACGGGTCGAAGCGTTCGGGCGGCGCGTGGCACAGTGCCAGCTGTTCGCCCTGCCAGCTGCGGGCCTCGAGCCCGGGCTCTCGATTCAGACACACGTCCACCGGTTCGACCGCGACGCCGTGCCACGTACCCCGGGTGCGTACGCCTACGCGCTTGACATCCAGCAGATACTGCTCTCCGTACGTCGCGGTGAAGAAGCTGTTCTGTCCGGGTCCCTCGATCCAAGGATCGATCTGGCGAAACACGGCGATAGGCACGGAGGCGGGAGGCGGATCGATATCGAGGGTGGCCGGCGTGTAGACCGTCGGAGCCGTACCCCACAACCTGTGGTGCGTGCGAGGGCCGTAGGGGGGTACGACATAAAGCCTCAACCGGGCCCGAAGCTTGGATGCGTTTTCCTTGGTCCAGCAGTGTTTCCGCAGCTCGTCCTCGAGCGTCTGGAAGTGGATGAGCGTCCGGGCGCTGAGCGCGGCGCGGACAAAAAAGGTGTGCTGCACGTCGAGCACCCCATCGTCGTGATTGAGCAAAGCCGCCAGCTCGTCGCGACCGACCGCGAGGCTCGGCGCCTGGACCTTCCGGCCTCCGAAGAAGGTGTCGCCACGCAATGCATCGGCAGCGAGGTTGACCGACATGTCGCGCGTGTTTCGCTCGGTTGCGACCAGCGTGAAGCTTTCGCCGGCGTGGGCCGGGCGAGGCAGCATGCACCAGCCAGCCACTAGCCACCAATGCCCGAAGGCTGCGACGGCAGCCCGGAGTGGTCGCCTCAGACGTCTGCGGATCACGCCCCACGCTCCTTGCCGGCCCGGGCCGTGAGCGAGACCTGCACAAGCACGGTGCGCGGCGCGCCGGGTTTCACGAAATTCGCTGCGTAGCCGCTGAAATAGGCTTGATCGGTCACGTTTTCCAGATTGAGCTGTGCATCCAGCTCGTAGCTCCCGAAGCGCTGCGACCAGCCCAGCATGGCATCGAGCCGCACGAAGCCCGAATGCCGAGCCCTGTTGAAAATGTCTGCCTGGACCGCGCTACGGCCCAAAGCCCCCAGGCCGAGCCGCAGCCCGCCCATTAGTCCCCGCTCGATGCGGTAGGTGGTCCAAACCCGGCCGCTCGACCTGGGCGACGCCGGGGGAACGTTGCCAGTGAAGTCCACCGTACCCACGCCGGGCGTTCCCAACGGACGCGGGTCACCTTTTGCGATGTGGGCCGCGAGCTGGGCGTAGCTCACGAGCAGACTCCAACCGGGCAGCAGATCACCCACCAGGTCGATCTCCAAACCGCGCGCACGCCGTTCGCCCGCGAGGTTCAGCACCTGGCTCACCGGGTTGATGATGGCCACGTTGGTCTTGGTCAGCTCGAAACCGGTCAGGGTCATGAGCAGCGAGCCCAACTCGAGCTTCCCGCCGAACTCCCACTGCGCGCTACGCTCCGGAGGAAGCTGCGAATCGAAGAAAGGATCGATGTTCGGCCGAAAACCCTGAGCGTAGCTCAAGAAAAACGCCTGGAACTCCACCGGGTTGACGATCACGCCGGCCCTGGCGGTGGCGCCGGTGCGGGCCTGGTTCAGCACCGTGGTGGCGTTCGTGTCGAGGCGCGACTTGTCGAGCCGGTCCTTGAACCGATCTACACGCAGGCCCGTCAAGACGTGCACCCAGTCATCGAACGTGAGCTGATCCTGGATGTATGCTCCGGCCTGAAGCAACGTCGCGCGGCTGAGATCCAAGACGCTCGAGCCCGTGCCCGGCGGTGGCAGCGACGAGTACTGCGGCCGGTAGACATTGAAGCGATCCGAGGGCTCGATGATCGGCCGCATCTCCGTGAAGCCGTAGACCGAGCGAAACAGGTCGCTCCCCAAAAGCAATCGATGCGCTGCAGGGCCGGTCTCGAAGCGCCCCAGGAGGTTCAGGTCCGCGTAGTGGGTTAGACGCTGCGTGTTGCGGTCGCGCATGGCCCGGGCCAGGTCGCCGCTTTCGATGCCAAGCAACGGCACCGCGGATTGAACGGCAAGCGGATCCGCCCTCAACTCGTCGGTTTCCTGTCGCTGCCAGCTCGCGGTGTGGCGCAGTGTAAAGCCATCGGAAAGCTGAAACCTGGCCCTGTAGGCAGCGTCGCCCGCTCCGAGCGCGATCTCTGTCCACGGCTCGTTGAGCGAACGCGATCGTGGCAGGCCGAGGCCGGCGATAAGCCCCGAGTCCGCGCGTTGCCGGCGGCCCTGATAGCCGGCGCTCAGGTCGAGGTCGCACCAGGCGGAGGGCCGATAGGTAAACGTGGTAGTCAGCACGTGCCGTCCGGTGTGCTGGAAGTCACGGAAGCTGCCCGCCGAAAGGTACGACGCGTTCGCCCGATAACCGAACGTGCCGGTCAGCGGACCGCCCGCGTCGATGTGCCCTTGATAGCGACGGAAGCTACCGGCCTGGATGCGGCCACGCACGAAGCTGGTTTGGGTGGGGCGCTTGAGCACGAGGTTGACCACGCCGCCGGGCTCCGCCTGACCGTAGAGCACCGAGGCCGGTCCCTTGACGAATTCGACTCGATCGACGGCCTCGGGCGGCGGCGGCGCGGCAAACACGAACGGCAGTCCGTCGCGGTAGAAGTTGCGCTGGCTGTCCAGTGGAAAGCCGCGCACGACGAAACGATCGATCAGCCCGCGCCTGCCGGCCCCAGCCCGCTGCAGCCCGCTGACGTTCTCGAGGGCCTGGCTCATGTCGCGCACCTGCTGGTCCTCCAGCAGCCTGCCCGGGACCACCTGCACGGACTGCGGCAGCTGCATGACCAACACGTTGGTCTTGGTCGCGGCGGAAGCGCGCGACGCATCGTAACGGGCGGATCGCCGCGCCCGGATTTCGAGCGTCTCGATGGGCTCGCCCGCGTGTTGTTGTTCGGGCGACTTCTCGCTCGACTCCGACCTGTCCTTGATCTGCGAGCCTGCCGTGCTGCGGGGGAGGTCTCCGGTCACCGCCGCAACCGGAAGCTCGGGTATGCCAGGCGTGTTGCTGTCACCGAGACGCTGAGCCCACGCCGGCCACGCGAACGTGACTCCCCATGCGAGCGCGCTCCCGAGCCAGGCATGCCTGGCCACGCAGCCACCCTTCGCTCTCTTGCAGGTAGTTGGCATCGTCACGAATCGGGAGCTAGTCCCTCGATCCAGACTGATAATGCATTTCATTTTCATTTTCAACCCCTGCGAAAGTACACGAGGCTCGCGCCAACGAAGACACTGGGCAGCAAGAGCACGCACCAGGCGGATAGAAGCGCCGCGAGAGGCAAGCGTACGACACGCTCGGCCGCCACCAGACCGAGGCCGGCAGCAGCATGCGGCGCGAACACGATGCCAAGGCTGCCCATCGCAACCGAAACCGCGAGCGCTAAGAATGCGGCCCAGAAGCGGCCCCAGAAGAGCCCGCGTGCAGACACCGGGCACGCGTACAGCCACTCGGCGGCGCGATGCTGCAGGTCCTTGAGCAGCGGCGACGCCATGAACACGGGCACGATCACGAAGGCGACAAAACCCTGAGTCGCGAGCATGAAATAGAGCACGACTGGAGCGTTGTGAAACACCTCGCCGTGCAGGCCCCAGAAATTGGGATCGTATCCGAGCTTGAGTGTGAAAAAGAACCAGTACCCAAACAGCACTCCAGTGGCGATGCGAAACCCGAGCCCACGGAGCTGCTGGCCCAGCTCGAACCTCAAGACGTCGAACAGCTCACACCTCCCACCCTCCCGCGGATATCTGGGCGGGGGATGCTTACATCTAGTCCCGCTTCACAGGGATTGTGAGGACGCTGTGGCCGCTGGTCTGGTGGCAAGAGCTAGTACGCGGGTTCCGTGGGCCCTTGGTGCCCTAGGGCACTGCCGGATCCAGATCGAGTACGAGCAGGGTCGCGGGCTGCGGGCGTCCTCCGGATTCGTCCGAGCCGCGAAACACCCGGTCGGTGGCACCAAAGGCGGTGGCGTTGCCGCTCGCGAGCGTGGCCCCTATCGACCACTCGCCGGCACCCGAGGCGATGCTGCGGTTCAGGCTCTGAACAGCGGCTGCGTCGAGCGCAATCGCCTGCACGCTGCCGTTGTCCTGTTCGCCGGCGGCGAAGCTCGCAAAGCGCTGGCCCGTGCCAAGATCCCGGTAGATTTCCGCAAGCGGCGCAGTATCCGGGCCCGCCGGCGGGCTCTGAAGCGAGGCGCTGGGTGTGTGAACGTCGTAGAGCTCGACCGTCTCGAAGGGTTCGTTGCCTTGGAAGGAGTTTTGGGGGTGGGCGATCCGCAGTGCGGCGGCGGTGACGGTGCCGGAGATGCCCTGCAGATCGAACGTGAAGTAGCTGCGCGTCGCCTGTAGCGCGCGTGTTCCGTCGCCGAGCGTTCGGACCTGGTACGAGTTGCCCAACACCTTCCACGGCTGACTCAGCATGCCGACGATCTCGACCGAATTGAAGGCGCCGCGAAACAGGTGCGAGATAGTCATTTGTTGAGCGGCGGCC
The DNA here is from genome assembly GCA_022361155.1 of Pseudomonadota bacterium. Classification (NCBI taxonomy): domain Bacteria; kingdom Pseudomonadati; phylum Pseudomonadota; species Pseudomonadota bacterium. The sequence continues at coordinate 13,663 of JAKSBK010000105.1, read as the reverse complement.
TGGCAGACACCTCCGCGGCAGCGTGCTCCCGTGTCGCCGCAGGGCGTTGCATCCGGGAGTTGCCGTGCGATGCAACCGCTCACCGGGTCGCAAGTCTCCTCGGTGCAGGCGTTGCCGTCGTCGGGGCAGCTGGGCGGCGCGCCGGCGAGGCAGCCTGCGCTGGGATCGCAGCGCTCTACGCCGTTGCAGAAGTTGCCGTCATCGCACCTGAGCGACACACCGGACTGGCATCGAAAGGCAACGCACGTTTCCGTCCCTGTACAGAGGTTGGCATCGTCGCACTCCGCGTTGCCGGCGCAGCCTGCGCCGCAGATTCCCTGCACGCAGACCTGCCTGCTGCCACAGGCGCTGCCGTCGGGCAGCGGGGCGGTGACACAGCCCAGCCTTCCGTCGCACGCGTCCGCCGTGCACACGTTCCCGTCGTTGCAGCTCAGCGGCGTACCGGCGCGGCAGCGCGAGGACAAACAGATTTCCTTGCCGTTGCACAGATCACCGTCGTCGCACTCCGCATCGCCAAGACAGGTACTGCTGCAAACGCCTCGCAAACACGTATTGCTGCCGCCGCAGGGGGTGCCGTCCGCGACTGGAACCGACACACAACCCGAGTTGGCGTCGCATAGGTCGACGGTGCACGCGTTGCCGTCGTCGCAGCTCAGGGGCAAGCCGAAGCGGCAACCGGAGCCTGGCTCGCAGGTTTCGCTTCCATTGCACACGTTGCCGTCGTCGCAACGCAGGGGGCTACCCGCCCGGCAGCCTACCGCAGGATCGCACGTCTCGAGGCCGTTGCATGCGTTACCGTCGTCGCAGCGCAACGGGGTGCCGGCTTGGCAACCATGCTGCGGACTGCAGACCTCCGCTCCGTTGCACGGGTTGCGGTCGTCGCATGCGAGCGGCGTGCCCGCCTGACAACCCCGCGCGGGGTTACAGGTTTCGCTGCCGTTGCATGCGTTTCCATCGTCGCATGCGAGCGGCGTGCCTTGCCGGCACTTCCAGTCCACGCAGGTTTCGACGCCGTTGCACGAGTCAGCGTCGTTGCATTGCGTGTCGCTGCCGCAGCCGCGCAGGCAAGCGCCATCGATGCAGACACGGGCGTCGCCGCACACCGTTCCATTTTTCACCCACGCAAAGACACACCCCTCACCGGCATCGCATGCGTCGGCAGTACATGGATCGCCATCGTCGCAGTTGGGAGCCACGCCCGCTGTGCAGCCGGTTGCGGGATCGCACGACTCGATCCCGTTGCAGGCATTGCCATCGTCGCAGTTGAGTGGCTCACCTGGCTGGCAAATGGCGTCAACGCACCTCTCCTCGCCGTTGCACGCGTCGCCGTCGCTGCAGTCCGTGTCCCCGCTGCACGTAACGCTCGCGTCGCAAAGCTCTCCTGGACAGGCGGCGTCCCCTGTGGTTGCGTCGTGCGGCGCATCGGTCGCGCCGGCATCGGAGGCATCCGACTCGGCGTCGGAGCCATCGGTGCCCGCGTCCGCCGGGCCGGCGTCGCCGGCGGCTGCGTCCGGGATGCTCGCCGGGTCCATGCCAACGCCGGGGTCATCCGAGCCCGAGCAGGCCCAGATCCCAGCGCACGCCAATAAAACGACTCCCAACTTGTAGGGCCGGCACGCCCCCGCTATCGTTACCGCTGCTGGTACGTTCCGCATTCGCTCTCCTGGTCGACGGTCGCCTCGGCCCGCAAGCTAGGACGCGGCACGAGCCAGCCGTCCATTGCGCTACACGAAAGCCCGCTGCCGAGGGCCGCTGGCCGGTGCTCCAACGGTCCTGCACCGCCCATCCGCGACAGGTCACGGATCCAGCAACCGGCGTAGCATGCACATTCCAGCAGAATGCACCGCGATTGCCAGGAACGATGGCGAACCGCCGAGGCGGCCAGCACCCAAGGCGACCATCCTAGACCACATCCCAGCGCAGGGGTCAATCCTTTAATGAAAATGAATTGCGTTTTCATGCGTAGGTATCCATGTTGCTGCCAATGTGGGCCGGCGTCGCCCGCACGATTGGTCCCGACGTGGTCCAGGTCTATGCTGCCCGCGTGAGCAAACACCGCGTTTCGGACGTGCTCCACACATCGCAAATGGGGCGCGGGGGCGCGGGCGAGCATCCGAGCTGGTGCTCGAGCTCGTCGGCCTGCACAAGACGTTTAGCAGCGGCGTGCGCGCGCTCGACGGCATTTCGCTGCGTTTGGAACGCGGCATATTCGGCCTTCTGGGACCGAATGGTGCCGGTAAGTCCACGCTGATGCGCATCGTTGCAACCTTGTTGGCCCCCGACGCCGGGACCTTCCGGCTGGCGGGCGTGGACGGCTTGGCGCGGCCCGACGCGATTCGGCGCTGCCTCGGCTACTTGCCACAGGACTTCGGCGTTTATCCGCGCGTCACGACGGAAGCGTTGCTCGAGCACATCGCAGCCATGAAAGGCTTGCGTGGCGGACCCTCCCGCAGGGGCCACGTGCACGACTTGCTGCAGTACGTGAACCTATTCGACGTCCGCCGGCGCAGGCTTGGCGAGCTCTCCGGAGGCATGAAGCAACGCTTTGGCGTGGCCCAGGCCCTGCTCGGGCATCCGCGCTTGTTGATTCTGGACGAGCCCACGGCGGGCCTCGATCCACTGGAGCGACAGCGTTTTCACGACCTGCTCGGCGAAACGGGGGAATCAGCCGTCGTGATCGTGTCGACCCACATCGTCGAAGACGTGGCCAGTCTTTGCAACAGGCTGGCCATCGTGGCCGGGGGCCGGCTGGTCGCCGAAGGCACGCCCGAAGGGCTCATGGAACGCTTCGCCGGGCGCATCTGGCAGCAGACCGTGTCGCGCGCCGAGGTGGCCCCAGCCCCGGCATCGGGGCTCGTGGTTTCCAGGCGCCTCGCTCGGGGCAAGGTGATCTTGCGTGTGCTGGCGGACAGCCCACCGGGGCGCGGCTATGCGACCGTCCCACCCAACCTCGAAGACGTGTACTTCGCCTCGCTGCCCGCATCATCGGGCTAGTGTCCGCCGGCGGACGCCAACCCGGGTCGGGGCGGGAGGCGGGGCGTCCTCCGACCCGACACGGATGTCGCAACCCGAATCCGAACACGGAACCCGGAGCCCGATGTCCGAACCCGACATCCGCCTCCGCATCGGCATCGGGACCTCTGCCTCCACCGCGGCTCTGCCTCCGTCTCGGCCTCTGCCCTCTGCTTCCGAATCCGAACTCACTCTCGCTCTCGGCCTCGGGCTCGGTCCCGCGAAAAAGCGCAGCTTCGGTTGACCGCCCAGTTATCCGGTTGCCGAAACCATGGAAAAACCTCCCCTATTTTTGCACCAACCTGTAGCTAGGGAGTCGCAACCAGCCGCGGCTGCGGTGTCAAGAACTCGGGGAACGCGCCGATGCCTGGCGGCAAGTCCACCTGAGTACCGACGTTCACACGTTGTGTGCCCGCACTGCTAAGGTCCTCCACGGTGCCTCCGAAGCCCCAAAGGGGGCCGGCTGCATTGATGTCGGATACTGCAGCGCTGTTGAGCGGGACGATCAGCCATTTACCGCACGGAGCGTTGTCCAGGCTGCAATCCACGCTCATGCCTGCGGTTGGCGATGGGATCAAGTTCGTGGTCTCATCGGCTTGCGTGTACACACGCCGGCCGTATTCGGTCCCTGCGCCAAGGTCGTCGAAGATTGTATCGTCAGGGTCGGGGGTGGCGACTACGTTGAAGGCTCGGTCGCGAACCTGGTCAGGGGTAACGTTGTCCAGGCTGTACAGGACAAAGTCCTCGTCGGGGTTTGTGGCCCTGAAGCTGCCGGTGTCAACCGGCTTTCTGGGCCGAAGTGTTACGGCTACGAAAACGTCGCGCCGATGTCGTGGCGGGTGAGTCGCCAGCCGCGCGAGCAATCAAAGGTCCAATGGACCACGCAGCTCATTCGGGCTCGGTGTCCTTGGCGGCACGCTCGGCGGCAGCACGTTCGGCGGCGACCTTTTCCATGTGCTTGCGCAGGCTCAACGGCCGCATGTCCGTCCATACCTTGTCGATGTGCTCGAGGCATTCTGCCTTTTTGCCGGTTTTGCCTTCGGCCCGCCACCCGCTGGGGAGCTCGCGGTAATCGGGCCAGATCGAGTACTGCTCTTCGTGGTTCACCACGACCAGGTAGGTGGTGTTGTCGTCTTCGTCATCCCATGCCATGTTCGTACCTCTTTCTCGTTTCTGCTAACTTGCGTCCGCTATTGCCGCCTGGATGCCCGCCAGGCAGGCAGGCGAGCGAATGATCGCGGTGTGTGTCGCACGCACGCCACGCACGCTGACCAGGCCCGAGGTATGGCGCGCCCAACCGCGCCGCAGGCGCAGCTCTGCATCCGTGCTCGGGCCTTTCGGCGCCGCGTACCACACGTGAAGGTCTGCGCGCACGCAGGCGAGCCTGTGCTCGGAGCGCAGGCGCGCCGCGTTCTGCAGCATAGCGACCAGCCACTTGCAGACTTCCAGCGAAACGTTGGCGGACAAGAGCCCGCGGCGCCGGGCAAAACCAAGTATGCAGGCCAGGCGCGAGTCCTCGTCGTCGGCCTCGCTCAAATCCTCGAGCAGCGCCCGGCGCTCGCCGGCCTGAAGTTGCTCGAGGATCGGGTCATCGCGGTCCACGCCCAGCTTGAGCGCGTACTGCGTCACGAGATCCGCGGCCGGCGCCCGCTCGCCCTCGGTCTGCTCCGCCGCTCCGGAGCCGCCATCGTCATCCAGAGGCGCGTCCACGAGACCCAGGAAGCCGACCTCATGGCCCGCACGTTCGAGCTCCGCGGCAGCGGCCATGGCGAGCACCCCACCCAGCGACCAGCCCAGGAGATGGATGGGTGCGCCCGAACGACCGGAAGCGTGCCCGGCCTGCAGCAGGATCGCTGCGTAGCGGGTAGCCATCTCGGCGATCGAAGCGTCGACCCAACCCGCATCCCAAACAGACCGCGACTGGATGCCCTCGACCCGCCAGGCGCAATTCCGCAGCTGCTCGGCGAGCGCCCGGTAGCCGTGCAGGTGGCCGCCTGCAGGGTGCATGCAATAGAGTCGCCTGCCCTCCCGGACGTCGTTCAGCGCAACGGGACGCGTGTTGCTTGGCTCGTCGTTGCGTAGCAGCTTGGCAAAGCCAGCCACGGTGGGCGCCTGAAACAGCGCGGCCAGCGCCGGTACATGGGGCAGCTCGGAGCGCATCTCCTCGACCACGCGCACGGCCAATAGCGAGTGGCCCCCGAGCGCAAAGAAATCATCCAAGACCCCCACCCGATCCACGCCCAGTGCTCGCGACCAGATGTCCGCGACGAGCTGCTCCACGCGAGTGCGGGGCGCCACGTAGCGGCCCGAGGCCGGAGAGGCGTCCGGCGCGGGCAGAGCTGCGCGGTCAAGCTTGCCGTTGCAGGTTAGCGGGATGCGCGGCAACGCGATGAGCCGGCTCGGCAGCATGTAGTCGGGAAGCAGCCCCTGCAGGTGCGCTTCAATAGCCTCCATAGCGAGCGGGCCGGCGCTCGGCTTCGACGCCGGCACCACGTAGGCCACGATACGCGCGGCGTCCGCAGCCGCCTCGGGCGGCTGCCACAACACGACCTCCGCCTCGGCGACGCTCGCGTGCTCGACCAGGCGCGCCCGTACCTCGCCCAGCTCGATGCGATGGCCGCGCAGCTGCACCTGGCTGTCGAAACGACCTAGGTACTCGAGCTGTCCGTCGTTGCGATAGCGCCCCCGGTCACCGGTCTTGTACAGGCGGCTCCCGGCGGCGCCGAACGGGTCGGGAACGAAGCGCTCGGCCGTGAGCCCGGGGAGCCCGAGGTAGCCTCGCCCGACCCCTGCGCCGGCGACGTAGAGCTCCCCGGCAACGCCGCTCGGCAGGAGGTTTCCCTGCGGATCGAGAACGTATACGCCGAGGTCGCAAAGGGGCCGGCCGATCGGACTTGCCCCCGCGATTTCCGGCTGGTGTTCGGCCCGCAGGCGATGGTGGGTGACATGCACCGTGGTCTCGGTGATCCCGTACATGTTGATCAACGCGGGCGGTCGCGTGCCGCGCTCAGCGAGCCAGGACGCGATGCGCTCTTGGTCCAGGACCTCACCACCGAAGACGATGGCGCGTAAGGCCAAGCTCGATCCGGAGGTTTCCGCTTTCGATGCCTTCGATTCCAGGGCCTGCAGCTTCGAGAGCAAGCTTCGCGACAGGGCGTAAAACGCCGGCGGCGTCTGGCTCAAGATGGTCACGCCCTCGCGCACCAGCAGCTCGCTGAACCTTTCCGGATCGCGGGCCACCGCCCGGGGAACCACGACCACGCGCCCGCCGTGGAGCAACGCCCCCCAGAGCTCCCAAACCGAGAAGTCGAACGCATAGGAGTGAAACAGCGTCCACACATCGTCGTGCCGGGAGCGGAAATGCGCGTCGCACGCCCGTAGAAGCCGCAGCACCTGGGCGTGCGTGATCGGGACCCCCTTGGGGACGCCCGTGGAACCGGAAGTGTACAGGACGTAGGCGGCATTGCCGGAACTAGCCGCATTGCCGGAACTAGCCGCATTGCCGGAACTAGCTGCGTTGTCGAAACGAACCGCGTCGTCGGAACAGGCGGGTGGCAGATCGACCGCTTCGCCGGCAGGCGTGGTTTCGTGTTCCTCGACGAACAGCAGCTCGGGACAACGCACGCCGTCTTGCCACACGCCGCGCGTCGTGAGCGCCAACCCAACCTGCGCATCGTCGAGCATGAGCTGCAGGCGCGCCGCCGGCAGCCTCGGCTCCAGGGAGACGTAGCAGCCGCCAGCCTTGAGCACCGCGAGGATGCATACGACCAGCTCCAGCGAGCGCTCGAGACACAGACCCACGCGGATTTCCGGCCCCACTCCCCGTGCTCCGAGCCGGCGCGCAAGCGCATCGGCGCGCCGGTCGAGCTCGGCGTAGCTCAGGACCTGCTCGCCAAAGCTCACGGCAAGCGCCTCCGGCTGTTGCCGCGCGAGCGTTTCGAACTGCGTGGCAATGGTGCCCCCGGCCGGGCAGAGCGTACGGGGAGCGCAATTTGCGGCCTCCGCGTCCCGTGCCTGCGTGCTGAGCCAAAACGACGTGCTGATGCGCTGCTCGGGGTCGCGCGCCAGGCTCGACAGCACCGTCTGCAGCCGCTCGACAAGTTGTCTCATGCTGCGTGGCTCGAAAAGCTCTGCGTTGTATTCGAGCCGGCCGCGCAGGTTCCGGGCGTCGTCGATATGCAAGACGAGGTCGAACTTGGCAGTGGCCGCACGGTACGCGATCACCTCGGCGTCAACGTCCCCTAGGACGTTCGGCAGCGCGCGATCGGCATGGGCCATCGAGAGCATGACCTGGAACAGCGGCGTGTGGGCCAAGCTGCGTTCGGGCGAAAGCGCGGCAACCACGCGCTCGAACGGGACCTCGCTGTGGGCATAGGCATCGAGCGCAGTGGCGCGTACGCGTGCGAGCAGCTCGACGAAGCGCGGATTGCCGCGCAGGTCCACACGCAGGACCAGCGTATTGACGAAGGTCCCTATCACGCTCTCTAGCTCGGCGTGCGTCCTTCCGGAGACGGGTGTCCCAACCAGCAGCTCGCGCCGGCCGCTCGAGCAGGAAAGGACCACACCAAAGGCCGCCAAGAACGCCATGAAGAGCGTGACGTCCTCGGATCGACACAGCGCTCGCAGCGCAGCCGCGGTCTGTTCCGGCAGCTCGAAGCCGAGCTCGGCGCCACGAAACCGGAACGCGGCGGGTCGCGGCCGATCGGCGGGCAGCTCAATTCGTTGCGGCGCTCCAAGAAGCTGTTTGCGCCAGTAAGCCAGCTGCGCGTCGTACCGGGATTGGCTGGCTTGCGAGCGCTGCCAGAGCGCGAAGTCGGTGTACTGGGCGGCGGGCGCCGGCAACCCGGCGCTCTTGTTCCGGGTGGCTGCCAGGTACAGCAGAGCGAGCTCGCCCAGGAGCAGGCGCAAGGACCAGCCGTCGGCAACGATGTGATGCAGGCACAAAAGCAGGGCGTGATCGTGCTCGCCGAGAACGAGCAGTCGGGCACGCCACGCAGGCTCGACGTCAAGCTCGAAACGCTGACCGGCCTGCGACTCGAGCACGCTGCGGATGCGCTTGTCGGCCGAATCCGACCCGTGACCGTGGAGCTCGACCAAGCGCGAACCGAAGCTCGGATCCACGATCTGCCGCGGCGCAGCGCCACGCTGCACAAAGCGCGTTCGCAGGCCGGCGTGGCGTGCGACCAGGCCGGCCAATGCAGTCTCGAGCGCCGCCCGGTCGAACGAGCCCCGGAAACGAACGGCAAACGCCAGATTGTAGGCGTTGGAAGAGCACTCGAGCTGATGCAAGAACCACAGCCGCTCCTGATCGAAGGACAAGGGTGCGTCGGTGACGGGCGCGCGCTGTATGAATGCGGGCGGCCCTGGTGGCTGATCCGTCCGGGCCCGGCTGACACGCGCCGCCAGCTCGCAAAGGCGCGGAGCCTCGAACAAATCCCGGAGCGGCAGCTCGACGCCGAAGGCGCGGCGGACGCGCGCCATGACCTGCAGCGCCAGCAACGAATGGCCGCCGAGCTCGAAGAAATGTGCGTCCCGCTTGATGTCGGCTTCGTGCAACACAGCGGACCAAATCGACGCCAGCAGCTGCTCGGTGGCGGATTCGGTTGCCAGCGATTCGGCATGCGCTCGAGCCGAGCCGGACTGCGCTCGAGCCGAACCAATACGGGCGGCGCTTGCTGCTCGATCCGAAAGCGCCCGGCGATCGAGCTTGCCGTTGCGGTTCAATGGCAGTCGATCCAAGGTCACGAAGCGGGCGGGGATCATGGCCGCGGGCAGTCGTTCACGTAGAAACGTACGCAGGTCGGGCTCCGAGTAATGCGCGGCGGGAACCACGAAAGCCACCAGCTCGGGTGCCTCCGGCGCGGGTGCGCTCGGCACGACCGCGGCAGCGCCAACACCACGCTGCTCGTGCATCACGCTCTCGATCTCGGCGAGCTCGATGCGGTGCCCGCGCAGCTTGACCTGGGTGTCCGCCCTAGCGAGCAGCTGCAGCTCCGGCGACGCCTCACCATCGAGCAGCCAGCGTGCCTGGTCACCGGTCCGGTAGAGTCGGGCACCCGCGGACCACGCAAAGGGGTCTGGCACGAAGCGCTCGGCCGTCTTGCCCGGGGATGCATGGTAGCCGCGCGCGAGGCCCGCGCCTCCAATGTAGAGCTCGCCCTGCACGCCGGCCGGCACCGGACACAGCCGGCGGTCGAGCACGTGCAGGCTGGTGTTGGCCAGCGCTTGGCCGATCGGGACAGGTCCTGCCTCGATGGATCCAGCGTGCACGCGGGTTGATGTCGACCAGATCGTGGTCTCGGTGGGGCCGTACACGTTCCATAGCGCTTTGACTCGCTGGCTCAGTTGGCGTGCCAGATCGGGCGCCAGCGTCTCGCCGCCGCTGAGCGCGCTGAGCTCTGCGCTACCCTGCCAGCCCGCCGCCAGGAGCAATCGGTAGGCCGAAGGCGTGGCCTGAAACCAGCGGGCCCTCGACGATGCCAAGCGCGACGCCAGCGCCTCGCCATCGCGGGCTTCGTGCTCGGAGGCGACCACGACCCGCCCCGCTGACCAGAGCGGCAGCAGGAGCTCGAGCAGGCTGATATCGAAGCCGATGGAGGTCGTCGCAAGCCAGGATTCGCCCGCCTGTGGCCCTAGGCGCGCGCTTAGCGACCCCAGGCAATTGAGCAGGCTGCCATGACAGACCTCCACGCCCTTGGGCCGGCCGCTCGAGCCCGACGTGTACATCAGGTAAGCGAGCGCGTCCGAGCGCAAGCGCGGCGCCGGCGCGGCCAGCTCCGGTTCGCTCTCGAGCAGGCTGGAGAGCGAGCGAACCGGGCACCCGATGTCCCATTGCGCGAGGCCCTGAACGAGCCCGGGGTCTGCAAGCACGAGCTCGGGCCGCGCGTCTGCGATCTGCCATTCGAGCCGAGCCCGAGGCTGCTCCGGATCCAGGGGCAGGCACGCGGCACCGGAGCGCCATACGCCCAGCAAGGCGCCCGGCAGCTCGAGACTGCGCCGCAGCAAGAGCCCGACGCGTTGCTCTGGACCTATCCCGAGCGCATGCAGCCGGCCGGCCAGTCGCCGAAAACGCTGCTGAAGATCGGCGTAACGCAGCTCACACGCACCGGAGCGCACCGCGATCCGTTCTGCGCAAGCGCTCGCTACCGCATCCAGGCGCTCCAGCAGGTCCGCGCTTGCAAAGTCCCGGCGCGTTGTGTTCGGGCGCTCGAGCATCTCCGTTTGCTTCGGGGGCAGCGCAAAGCAGTCGAGCAAGCGCACGCTATCGGGTGCGGGGTGCCGCGAGAGCGCCGCCAGCCGGGCCAGCACATGTTGCATGTGCTCGGCGAGCTGCTCGATGGCACACTCCGAAAAGCGCCGCACGTCGTAGACTAAACGCAGCGTCAACCCGCATCGGTCACCAGCTTCGAGGTCACTCGGTCGTGGCGCCTGCGATGGCCGATTCGCAGTCGAAGTGCCGGAGGCACAGTCAACACCATGTCGAGGATGCTGAAACGAGGACGCGGCTGCTCGCGCGGGCGGATCGGGCACGCGGTTCCGAATCGATACGGCGGCCGGAGGCTGGTGACCGATGCGGGTTGGCTGCCGGCCCGGATGGGCGTAGAGGGTGAGCGCGTAGTGCGTCGCGTCCGCAAGCCAGCTGCGGCGGAGCGACTGCCTCCCGTTCCCGCCCGCACTAGAAACGGCAGGCCGGGCGTAGTTCTCGAACACGACGATCGTCTCGAAGAGCGGCGTGCCGGCCGCGTAGTCGCTCCACTTGTGCACCTCGGTGAGCGGGGCATGCTCGTGCTCGCGCAACTCCACCGATGCGGTCTGAAGGCCGCGCAGCCAGTCGAGCAGCAGCCGCCCGGGCTCGAGCGTCGCACGCAACGGCAACGTGTTGATCATGGGGCCGACCATCTTGTCGGAGCCCGCGAGCTCCGGGGAGCGACCGGACACGGTTACGCCGAACACGACGTCTTGCGCTCCGCTGTAGCGCGACAGGATCAAGGCCCAGGTGCCCTGCACCAGCGTATTGAGCGTCAAGCGCTGCTCGCGTGCGAATTGCTGCAGGTCCTGGGTCTGGGCCGTAGCCAATTCGACGCTACGGGTGGCGTACGCGCTCGGTTGCGCTTTGCGCGGGGCCTGTAGCTGCAGTGCGTTGGGCGCGGTCAGGCCCGCCAAATGGCGCCGAAAGAATGCCTCGGCTCGAGCGAGCGGCCGCTTACGCAGCCACTCGACGTAGCTGCGAAACCGCGGCGGCGGCGGCAGCGCCGCCGGGATGCCGCTGATCCCGGCGGCATACAAACGTCCAAGCTCGGCGCTTAGGAGGGCCGAGGACCAGCCATCGGTGATGAGGTGGTGAAAGGACTTGATCAGCTCGTGCTCCTGCTCCCCAAGGCGCACCAGATGCAACCGAAAAAGCGGTGCCCGATCGAGATCGAACCCCCGCTCGAGGTCTTCGCGCAGGAGCGTCTCGAGGCGATTCGCTTGCTCGCCTGAGCTCAGGTGACGCCAGTCCAGCTCGACCAGCGGCAACTCGACCCGTCGCTGTACCCGCTGCTCGGGCTCGCGTCCCGGCTCGTGCACGAAGCTGGCGCGCAGCATCGCGTGGCGTGCAACCAGCTGAAGCCAGGCTCGCTTGAATGCACGCGCATCGAGCGCGCCGCTGAAGCGATAGCTCTGCTGCAAGCAGTAGGCGCGCGACCGCGCATCGAGCTCGGCGTGAAACAGCAGTCCTTGTTGAAAGGGGGTCGCTGGGAAAGTGGCTTCCATACCTGGCAAGGGGCTGCCGGACCTTGCGGCCTCGTGATGTGGTGCACTGCGGTTCATTGGTGCACTGCGGTTCATTGGTGCACTGCGGTCCATTTCGACGTCGTGGTCCGGGCTCGCGCTGCCACACGCCGGGGGATCCGGGCTCTCGATCACGACTCGAGCCTCGCCAGCCGATGCAGCCGATCGAGCGTTTGGCTCGCCAGGCGATCTATCGTGGAACGCCGGTGCAGGGACTGGCTGTACAGCCAGTCGAGCCGCAGTCGCCCGCGCTGGATAAGGGCCTGAAGAGCGAGCGCATGGCGCCGCACGCTCTCGGGATCGTGCCGGGGCCCCATGGACTCGAGGGGCTCGCCTTGATCACACCAGAAGCCAGGTTCGATACCCCGATCGACTTGCCCCAGGTAATTGAAGCTGAGCTCGGGCGAGGGTCGCTTGGCCAGTTCTTCGCCACGGGGGCTCAAGTACCGCAGCACCCCGTAGCCAACGCCCCCGGCAGGCGCTGCGGTTAGCGCGCCGTGCACCTGGTGGAGCAGGCTCGAGAGGTCCTGCCCTTGGCTGTACCGGAGATGGACAGGAAAGCGGCACGTGAACCAGCCCACCGTCCTCGACAGGTCAGGCGGCGGGAGCCGGCCGAAGGGGCCGAACGGTTGTTCGCGCCCATGCCCCTCGCACTCGATCAACAGGTAGGCCTGCCCACACCAGCGAGTCAGCCCCGGCAATAGCGCTGCCAGCAGGACCGCGTCCGCGCGCACGCGCTGCAGGGAGCTCAAACGCAGCAAGTTTGACGTCTCGGCGGGCTCGACCTCGATCGTCAGCGACTGGAGAGAGGACTCGAGGTTATCCCCCGGAAAATCGCGCGGCAGCGGCCGCGGCCAAGGCAAGCTGCTCCAGTACTTTAGCTCGTGCCCGTTCCAAAACTCACTCCCGTCGCCTGGCTTGCGGCGCGGGGCCGTCTGCCGCGTCGTCTCACGCTCGACCCCGCTCAATTCCAACCGCATGCGCTGCATTTCCTCGCTTCGCCGACACGCCATCCGACCCCACGGCGCCGCTCCATGCTCGGTCCGGAGTTTCGGGACGGGCACTAGCTCGGAACTCTGCTCCATGTGCTGGCGCTCGACGCGTTGCGGCTCGGGACCCTGCGCCAGGGCCTCGAGCGAGCGGGCCCAGGCTTCGAAGCTGGCACCCGTAGGTCCGGGATCGCGATCACTATAGAGCGCATCGAGCTCTTCCAGCAGGATGCGCCACGAGATCGCGTCGACCAGCAGGTGGTGCGCAACCAGCAAGAGGCGGCCATCCGTTGCCTCTCCGAGATCGAGATGCAGTGCTCTGAAGAGGGGTCCGTGCTCCAGCTCGACACCGGTTTGGAAGGCGGCACACTGCTGCTCGATGAAGAACGCCGCCGCCGGGTGAGCCCCTTTCGGCTCCGGCCACCGGACGCAGCGGAGCAGCGCCGCGCGCTGCGCAGGCTCGCCGCCGGCTTGTTCGTCGATCCAGGCGCTCCACCCATCCGCGCGCCGTGCAAAACGTAGCCTCAGCGCGTCGTGCCGCTGCACCAACGCAACGAGCGCCTTGCCGAGACGTCCAGGATCCAAGCTAGGAGCAACGCGCAAGAGCAGCGACTGGTTGTAGTGACCCCAGTTGCGCATGCCGGCCTGGAAAAACCAGCGTTGAACCGGTGTCAACGGCACGCCACGGGTTTCTGTTCTGCGGTTTGTCTCGGCAACGCGGTTTGTCTCGGCAACGCGGTTTGTTTCGGCAACGCGGTTTGTTTCGGCAACGCGGTTTGTTCCGGCAACGCGGTTGGTTCCGGCAACGCGGTTCGATCCGGCGACGCCGTTCGTCTCGGCAAGGCGCTCGTTGCGTTGGTGCAGCGGCACGACGCGCTGAGGCTACGTTT
>JAKSBK010000104.1 GCA_022361155.1 Pseudomonadota bacterium | reverse complement strand
GATGTTCCAGGTGCGGTCGACTGCATCCTCGACGTCGAATAGCCCGTGGTTCCACGTGACGTTGCCCAGGTTGCGGTACGGCTGGGCATTTATGTTGACCACGAAACCATTGTGGACGAAGCCGTTGACATCGACCACGGCCCATCGACCGTCTTTGTTTTGCATGAACGCCCGGAGCGTGATCAAGTCGACCGGCATGTGATACTGCCAGTACACCGAAAAATCGCCGTTCCGGTCGGTGCTGCCAAGCCCGATCAGAGCGCCGTTGGCCTGGTTGTACAAGCCGATCGTGATTTCACGCAGGGGTTGGTTGCCCACAGCCATCCAGTCCGGAAAGAGCGCGCCCGTGCAGTTCATGCCTTGCGAGGCGCTGCAGTAATTTCCCTGGTGGCCCACGAACTGGGCACGGCCATCGATCACGCCATCGTGCTCCTGAGCCAGCGCGGGGCTCAACGGAAGCGAGATGCTTGCCGTCAGGGCAAGCACAAGCTGAGGGTGTTTGCTCATGGGAGTCCTCGCGCGTCGATAACCGTCACGTTGGAGTTGCGGATGAAGGTGTCGGCGTCGATGACGTCGAGGCGGCCGTCTTCGAGCAGGAGATGAAGGTAGCCGTGGTGGACTTCGACGCCGTCCTCACCGTCTCTCTTCCAGCCGGCAATGGCTTCGATGCGGTAGTAGCCTGGCTCGAGCTTCTCGCTGCTCAGCCGGAAGCTGGTTGCGTCCACGGCGCGCCTGTGGGACCTCAGACGCTTCTTGACTCGGCCCATGACACGCTCGTGCGAGTCGCTGAAGACGGCATACGACAGGAGGACGTCGGCATTGGCGACGGTGTCGTTGCGCAACTCGATGGTCAGGTCGAGGGTGCTGTGATCGCCATGGAGGCTCGTTCGGTCGGGAACGATGGAGACGCTGAGCCCCGAACGACTGCTATGGGCGAGCGCGCGAGTAGCCTTGGGGGCCGGGGCGCTTGCCACGGCCGGCCTGGCGGCGCTTGGCTCGCTGGAGCGGACAAGCGAAAGCGCATCGCCGCTGTCGTAGGTGTACGCCACGGTAAACGACAAACAAAAGAACGCTATCAAGATAGACACCGAGCGTACCGGTCCGGGACGCTTGTGGATCGGACTGCTCTTGTTGCCAACTTTCATAGATTGAATTATCCCTTCCTAGCCTTGGCTAATTGAAATGCGGGCCAAGGCCCTGAGCAGACGGCTTCGGGCACGCTGCCCTTTGCCCATTGCTACACTCTTCTTCACGGATACCTCTCCTGGCACCAACCGGCACCGCTGTGGCTGTCGCTCACCCAGTGCGACAGCTGTTGACAGCGGGACGTTACCCCCCCCTTGTAATTGTCAAGAGCCCAGGCTCGTAGCTACTCGTAGCTGGCAGCAGAAGCATCGTTAGTCGCGGTAGGGACGGGCCTTAGCTCTGAGGGTTCGGCCCGCCCCCCGCACAGATCCCAGCGAGCGGCACTACCGCACTGGGCTCCTACCTCGGGTGATGACGCCAAGTCGCTGCAG
>JAKSBK010000103.1 GCA_022361155.1 Pseudomonadota bacterium | reverse complement strand
GTCCGGGCGGGGGGTCTCGTGCTCGGGCCCGGCGGTGCCCCCCGGACTCGCGCCTTGTTCCTGAGGAACACCGGGGGACCGGCTCGGAGATGCTCGCTCCGCGACAGCGTCCGTCAGCGCTCAAACATCAGGACCCCCCGCCGGGCCCGAGCACGAGACCCCCCGCCCGGACGACTTGCGTGGTGACTGGCTTGGGGGGACGTTGTGGGCGGCGAGAAGGCCGTCGGTGCGAGCTGCGTGCGCGGCCAGCTGAGGCGGGTCTGCCGGCGAACGCGCCTGCCTGTGCGACCGCGGCGGGCCGCCTCGGCCGGTCGCGCGTGGGGGCCCATGGCCAGAGGCGCTGTGGGTGCCGTGCCCACCGTTGAGCGCCGAGATCGGCGATGGTAGTGTGAACCATCCGTGAGCAGCACGGGGAGCCGCCGTTGGGTCCTCCTCGGGTGGAGCAGGGTCCGTTCGAGTCTTCTAACAAAGGGGCACGGATGCAGGCACCGCGTAGCGAAGTTCTCTCGGCAGTGGCCAGCAGCAGCTTCGCCAATCCCCTCGACGTGAGTGTGGATGGGCCACGGTGACCGCGAGGCCGAAGGCGACGACGGCGCGGTCCGGGCTCGTCTCCATCGACCGGATCCGGCAGGCCATCCTGCTGATCCGTGGACACAAGGTGATGCTCGACGTCTATCTGGCGCTATTCTACGGCGCTGCCACTAAGGTGCTCGTCCAGGCGGTCAAGCGCAACCTCTTTCGCTTCCCCGAGGACTTCATGTTCCAGCTCGCGCGGGAGGATCTCGCCATCGTGAGCGTCGATACGCTCGCGCGACCTCGCATGCGTAGCTACATGCGCGAGGCGCGACCCTACGATCTCGTTGTCTTCGACGAGGCGCACAAGCTCTCGGCCTGGCGGGACGCCGACCTCACGGTCCGTGCCTCGAAGCGCTACGAGATGGCGGAGGAGGTCGCCGCTCTAGGCAGGCATCTGCTGCTCCTGACCGCCACACCGCACATGGGAAAAGACGACCCGTACTACTTCCTCTGGCGCCTGCTGGAGCCGGAGCTCTTGTCCACGCCGGAGGCGTTCAACCGGCTCTCGCGCGATCGTCGCGCCCAGTATGCGTTGCGCCGGATGAAGGAGGAGATGGTTCGTTTTGATGGGGAGCCCATCTACCCGCCGCGCAAGAGTGTCACGGTCGAATACCCTCTGAGCCCCGACGAACGCGAACTCTACGCTGGCACTACGGAGTACTGCGAGCTGCACTGGAACCGCGCCAAGCTGCGCAATCGCGGCGCGGCCGGACTCGCGATGAGCGTCCTTCAACGGCGCCTGGCCTCCAGTATTTGGGCGCTGCTCCGCTCGTTGGAGCGGCGAGAGGCCAAGCTCTCCGAGGAGCTGCGCCTGCTGGATCAGGGACTCATGTCGACCGCCGACCTGGAGGCCCGCCAGCAGCGACTGCCTCTCGAGGACGTGCGGGACACGAAGACGGGGGACGAAGAAGAGGCCGAGGACGGACTCGAAGAGTCGGAGCGCAACGACGACGAGGTCGTCGCCGCGACGGATGCGGTGTCGCCCGAGGAGCTTCGCGCCGAAATCGCCGAGGTCAAGCGGCTCGCGGAGCTTGCGCGCCGGGTCTACGATGCCAAACGAGGAAGCAAGTTCGAGCGGTTGTGGGACGCACTCAAGGCCTACGCCGAGACGAAGGTCCTGATCTTCACCGAGCACCGCGACACGCTCAACTTCCTCGTTGGCCGCCTGGAAGCGCTGGGCTTGACCGGCAAGCTCGCCACCATCTATGGCGGGATGGACTACAAGGATCGGGATCGTGCGGCCGAGTTCTGCCGAAAGAGGAAGCGCAACCGAGATTGGGCAGGCGCCTGCCGAATCTCCGCCGTTTCCGTTCCCGAGCCTCGCCCGTCGCGTCGTCGAGCACGAGAAGCTCTCGTGGCGCGACGCGGAGTGGCTGGCGCGGCTATTCACCGAGCTGACCTTCACTCATCTCGTGGAGCTGGCGCGGATCGATGATCTGCTACGGCGTGCCTTCTACGAGCTTCATTGCCTGAAGGAACGCTGGTCCTACCGCGAGTTGCAACGGCAGCGCGACAGCATGCTCTACGAGCGCATAGGCCTGAGCGAGGAGCGCGCCGAGGTGCTCGCGCTCGCGCGGGAAGGCACCCTCGCCGAGTCGCCGGCAGCCCAGCTCAAGGACCCCTACGTCTTCGAGTTCCTCGGCATCGAACGACGCACCGTGATGACGGAGCGAGACCTGGAGCAGGCGCTCATCGACCACCTCCAGCAATTTCTGCTCGAGCTCGGCCGCGACTTCTGCTTCGTGGACCGGCAATTCCGGATCACGGCCGGCAACCGCCACCACTATATCGATCTGCCGTTCTTCCACCGCCGCCTTCGCTGTCTGGTCGCCATCGACCTCAAGCTAGGCGAGTTCCGGCCCGACCACGCGGGCCAGCTCCGGTTCTACGTGAACTACCTCGCGGAGCAGGTTGCCCACCCGGATGAGAACCCGCCAGTTGGTATCCTGCTGTGCGCGGAGCGGGATGCCGATGTCGTCCGGTTCGCGACCGCCGGAGACGAAGACCTCTTCGTGACGCGCTATCAGCTCGAGCTCCCGAGCGAGGAGCAGCTCCGGCTGTGGCTGCATGAGGAGCGCGCGCGGATCGAGCAGGTCCAGGACGATCGGGATCTGGGCCAGGACGCCAGCCGGGGAGATGATTGATGCGACGCCTGATCGAGGAGGCCTTTCCGCTCAAGAAGGTCAGCGAGGACTCGAAGCACGAGAAGTCGGCTGGTCGCAAGGGGCACATCTCGACGCTGCACATCTGGCCGGCGCGCCGTCCGCTCGCCGCGAGTCGCGCGGCGGTCATTGCGGCGCTCCTACCGGACCCCGGCGACGCACCACCGGAGATTCGGCGCGAGTACGAACGGATGGCTGGATCGAGCGATCCTGAAAAGCAGCGCGAGGAGCTTTGCGCGCGCATCGAGAAGGTCACCCGCTGGGGCGGCATGGACGAGCGCGAGCTCGATATCTTGCGAGGCCTGATCCGCAAGACCTACGGAGGCGAGCCGC
>JAKSBK010000102.1 GCA_022361155.1 Pseudomonadota bacterium | reverse complement strand
GCTCACTCAGCCACGTCGTCGAGCCAGTAGGTCTCGTCGTCCAGCTTGGGGGTCTCCAGCAAGGATCCGTCCGGCCCGTCACGGCGAACGACGAAGGTCTTGCGGGACACGATGTCGTTACTCTCCCGTGCGAATACGGTAACATAATTGATACCGCCCCTGAGAGGAATCTCGGTCTCGAAATCGGCTGCTCGCTGGCTGTTCGATCCCGAGTTGGCTCGGTAGAATACCTTGCGCGCGCCGACGAAGACGTACATGTCGCGAACTCGGGTCTCGTCGGTTGCGCGACCGCGCAGCCGCAGAGTTGGACTGCGAGTCACTAGTGTGTGCCCGTAGTCGACGTCGAGCCGTGGCGGCATGTGGTTGAGGTCCGCTACCACCCTTCCTCGTGTCCGGCCATGGGTGCCAGTGACCTGTGCGTCGTCGATCCAGCCCTGCCGGCCGTCTCCGGTGTCCACGCGCGTGAAGCCTCGGAAATGGGCTCGCACCGGCAGAGCGCAACGCCCCCCGGTGCAGCTGGCAACGGACTTGCTGGTCGTGTCCGGCCGCTCCCTGACGACGGCTCCGTCCCGCAGGGTCACGGCACCGCTCCCCTTCCTGATTTCGTCGCTCTGCGGTTCTTTGATGGCGAGCTTGAGCGTTTCGTTGACGAGCTCGCGCAGATCGATGTCAGTGATCGAGATCCCGAGCTTGACTTCGGACTGGTCCGAATCGGGGAGAGACTCGAACGTGAAAGCGATATCCCGCTCCTCGCCGGGCTTGAGGTTATCGAGCTGGAAACGGCCGTCGCGCAGCAGGATTCCCCGGCCGCTCATGTTGCGGAGATTCGCTTGCGTCTTGTAACCCTGGCCCCGGCCGACGTTGCGCACTTTGAGGTGGATCGTCGCCGTTTCCCCTCGCTCTATCACTCCGTTTCCATTGCCTTTTTCTGCGTCCGAAACCTGAAGCGCATACGCGAACTGCGGGCGCGGCAGACTCGTGATTCGAGTCCGGATCTCGGCATCGGGCGGCGCATGTCCATGAGCCTCCTTGAAGAGCAGCCGCACGCCGTCGGCCCGGTCGTGGACGAACTTGGGCAGGGCACAGACGCGCTTTCCATCCTCGCGCTTGCAGATCCCCAGGGTGGTCGACCAGGTACGGCTCTGGCCCGGGTTCAGCCTGCCGAAGACGAGCTCGCGGTCGCTGAAGAGACGGTAGTCGCTCTTTGTCACGGCCCGCAACCGGTACAAGGGGGCGGAGCCCACGTTGGTAAGCCTTGCGCGTAGCTCGAGCGGCTCGCCAGCCCGGGCGTGGTTGCCAGGAGCGCTTGTTGACAGTTGCACCTTGACCTTGCTGGGACCGCGATCCTCGCCCACGGTCCAGTCGACCCCGAGCCGGCCGAGCTCGGCCTCCGCCTGGGCCAGCTCCCTTTGCGTCAGCGTCTCGATGACCGGCTTGGCGTCGCGAAGCAGCTCGCGCCGGCCTGGACGCTTTGCCGCACGCAGCAGCTCGCGCGAGAAGTCCGTGAGGAACTCGTGCTCCTGCTCGTTTTGCTCGGAGTCCTCCGGCTTTGCTTCGCGCAGCCGTGCCCGCGTGTCGCGATCCAAGTAGTAGCGCAGCACGGCCGAAGGCTTGGCCGCCACGTGGGCGCGCGCGTGGGTCAGGTGAGCTCGGAGGTCCGACTCGCGCACGTATGCGCTGTCGACCGCCATGTCCATGTCCAGCCTGTCGACGGTCATGGGATCGATCACGATATCGGGGGTGATCCCCACGCCCTGAATGGACACGTCGCCGGGGGTAAGGTAGTGCGCGATGGTGAGCTTGAGCGCCCAGCCGTCGCGCTCGTCGCTGTACAGCACCTGGACCGAGCCCTTGCCGAACGTTTGCTTGCCCACGACCAGAGCTCGATCGTGGTTCTTGAGCGCGCCTGCAACGATCTCGCTGGCCGAAGCACTGCCACCGTTCGCCAGCACGACCATGGGATAGAAGGGCTCGGTGCCCTTGCGCTGAGCGCTCTTGCGCTCACGGTTCTCCGGATCGTTGGACGAGGTGGCCACAATGGTCCCGTCGGGCAAGAACGTATCGGCCACGCAGATGGCCTGCTGCAGCAGCCCGCCCGGGTTGTCACGCAGGTCGAGCACCAGCCCGCGCATGTGGCCCTGGTGTAAACCGAGCAGGGCCTTGCGCAGGTCCCCGCAGGTGCTTGCCTGGAAGTTCTTGATCCGCACGTAGCCGATGCTCTCCGCAAGCATCTTGGAGTGGATCGACTCCACGTGGATGACCGCGCGCGTGAGGTCGAACCGTCGCGGTTTCCTCCAGCCGCGCGCACCCTCCCGCACGATCCACACGGCCACCTGGGAGCTTGGCGGCCCGCGCAGTCGCTTGACGGCTTCCTCCAGGGGCATGTTCAGGGTCGACTCGTCGTTGATCTTGACGATGCGATCCCGTCGAGCGAGGCCCGCACGGGTCGCCGGTGTGCCGGGCATGGGCCGGATAATGGTCAACTGCCCATCGCGGATCGAGATCACGATGCCGAGACCACCGAACTCCCCGCGCGTGTTGAGCTGCATCTCCGAGTACTCTTCCGGGGTCAGTAGAAGCGAATGCGGGTCGAGCGTGCGTAGCATCCCGTTGACAGCGGCATATTCCACGTCTCGCAGGTCGATGTCCTCGTCCTGCAGCTGCTTCTGCAGGAACTCGAAGACCTTCTCGAAGAGCCAGGTCAGCGCCCACGGCGAGTTCACGTCGGCCGACTCGAAGCTCTTTTCCTTGTCGTTGACGTGGACGGTGAAGGTCGAGTCGCCGTTTTCGTAGTCCACCAAGACCGGGGCCACCGAACGCTGGATAGCGTTCAACCCGGCCAGCAGCATCTTCTTGTGAACGATGCGCTCCGGCTCGACGTAGTGCCCATTGACCTTCTGCGTGACGGCCTTGAGGACACGAACCTCAGCCAGATCGTACGGTTTTTGGCGCTTGGCCGCCCGAGCTCGAGGAGACGCGTCGATATCAAAATCGAGACTGTTATGCCGCGGCCAGACGAACGTGATACAGAAAGCCGTCGCCACGGCGGCAACTGCTAGCAAGGGCTTCCACCATCTGTGCATCGATCGCATCGAAGGCCGCGAGGCTGTCAGGATAAGCTGCCGAAGGGTTCTTCTCAGTATAAGTAGTGGATTCGACTACCGCCAGCTCGCAGCCGCTCACGCAACTGTTCAGCAGGGGATTCGCGTGTCACGGGCCGCCATGATCGCTGCCAGTGTGCCAGCAGGAGCCATTCCGGACCAGGTTGTGAACATCTGTCGCCGCCTGGCCGGGCGGGGGCACGGCGCCTGGGTGGTCGGCGGCTGCCTCAGGGATCTGTTGCGTGGCAAGACGCCGGACGACTGGGACGTCGCAACCTCCGCGCGGCCCCAGCAAGTCCAGGCCCTCTTCCAGCGCGTAATCCCCACCGGCATCGCGCATGGAACCGTGGTCGTACGCGAGGGCGGGCAATCGTACGAGGTGACCACGCTGCGCACCGAGGCCGGTTACTCCGACGGCCGGCGCCCCGACAGCGTCGCCTACGTCGACGACCTGGAGCTCGACCTGGGGCGCCGTGATTTCACCGTCAACGCGATCGCCTACGACCCGCTTTCGGACCGGCTGCTGGATCCGTTCGGTGGGCTGCTCGATCTGGAGCGGCGGTTGCTGCGCACGGTTGGCGATCCTCGCGCCCGCTTTGACGAAGACGGGTTGCGCGTCCTTCGGGCGGCGAGGTTCGTGGCTACGCTCGAGTTCGAGCTCGACCCCGAGGTGCACGAAGCGATCCGAGGCGCATTGGCGCGTCTGAAACAGGTGTCGCGCGAGCGGATTCGCGACGAGTGGCTGAAAGCCTTGTCGGCCCGCCGCCCCTCGCGCGCCCTCGAGGTCATGCGCTTGACAGGGATCCTGTCCGTGGTCTGTCCCGCGCTGCTGGAGCAGGTCGGGTGCGGGCAGAATCGCTACCACGCCTACGACGTCTGGACCCACACGCTCAAGTGCGTGGACGCCTGCCCAGCAGACCCGATCATCCGCATGGCAGCGCTGTTGCACGACCTCGGAAAACCGCGCACCAAGGCGTTCTCGAGCCAGACCGAGGACTACACGTTCTACGGGCACGAGAAGCTCGGCGCGGATCTGGCCGAGACCTGGCTGAGCCAGTACCGCTTTTCGAACGACGAGCGGGCTCGGGTGGTGCACCTGATTCGTCACCACCTGGTCTGCTATACTGATGCATGGTCCGGCGCTGCGGTGCGCCGCTTCCTTGCGCGAGTGGGGATCGCACATGTCGACAGCCTGCTTGCGCTCTGCCGAGCCGACACCCTTGCCAAGGGACTCCCGGTCGACGATGCCTTGGCTGCGCTGCAGCGACTGCGGGAGCGAATCGATGAGGTCATTCAAGCCGGGGCAGCGCTCGAAACCAGGGATCTGGCAATCGATGGCCACGACGTGATGGCGGCTCTGAAGTGCGACCCCGGACCCCTGGTGGGTCGCATGCTCCGGAGGCTGCTCGAACGGGTCGTGGAGCAGCCGGAGCTCAACCGGCGCGAAACGCTGTTGGCCATGCTCGATGGCTCGCTCGGCGAGGAGGGCTGAACACTGCCTGGATACATCGACTTGCACTGCCACTATGTTCCCGCGGTGGACGACGGCGTCCGGACGGTTGAAGAGGGCGTGCGCCTATGCGTGGGACTGTCCCGTATTGGCTACGACTTGGTGGTGGCGACCCCGCACATCCGCACGGCCATGTTCGACAACCGCAAGCCCGGGCTCGTCGCGGCCTACAGGAGCTTCCTCGAGATCACCGATGGCACACCGGACATGCCGGCCACCGGACTGGCGTGCGAGCACTTCTGCGACGACATGTTCTGGCGCCTTTTCGAAGCCGGCGAGGCGCTCCTGTATCCGGGAGGCAAGGCCGCGCTGGTGGAGTTCTCGGTGGAGCAGTTCCCGCTTAATGTCGAGCAGCGCTTCTTCCAGATGAACGTACGCGGGGTACGCCCCGTGCTGGCCCACCCTGAACGCTATGGTCCGCTTTTCCGGACCACCGACCCCCTCGAGCGCATGCTGACCATGGGCGTGCTACCCCTGCTGGATATCATGTCGCTGGTGGGACGCTACGGACGCAAGCCCAGGCGCGCCGCCGAACGCATGCTCGCCGAGGGCGTCTATTTCGCGGCCTGCAGCGATTGCCACGCCCCCGGCGACGTCGAGGTCGTAGAAAAGGCGATCGCGCGTCTGAATACGCTGGTCGGCCGTGAGGAAGCGTACGAGCTGTTGGCGGAGAATCCCCGCCGCATTCTCGAGGGAACGGCGGACGAGCCGTGAACGTGGGGGCCGTGAGCGCGACCCTTTCCCCGCCGGGACTGCTGCGTCGGGTCTGGGCCAAGCTGGTGCTTTCCCTTGCCCTGGGCGGGCTGTTCGCCTGGCTCGCCGCCCGGGGCGGGCTGCCCTTGATACCGACGGCAGACGCCTTCGCGCACGTGAGTTGGTCCGGCGTGGGAGCGTACGTATTGACGCTCTGGCTCGTGCATCTGATTCGTGCGACCCGCTGGCGCTTCCTGATCGCGCCGG
>JAKSBK010000101.1 GCA_022361155.1 Pseudomonadota bacterium | reverse complement strand
GCCCCAGGTCGCAAGACCCGTGCCCATGTGAATTGTCGCCAAGGTACGCAGCTTCCCATAGTCGTTTGCCCGGTCCAGACCGAACATGCCATTCGCCAGCACCAAACCGAGTGTCAGCTGCGTGACCATCCCCGCAAGATGCACCCAGCGCAGGGTCTTGTGCGCACGCAGGGTGCGGGCAAACTTGCTATCGCCCGACGCGGAGTCGTCGGGGTCCGGCATCATCAAAGCAACCGTAAACGTAGCGCTATAGAGAAGGCCCGTGGTCACGCCCCCGATCCGGTGGATCCACGGCGCGCCAGAACACTGCGACTGCCCGAAGATCGCCGACCCTTTCACACACGGGTTGGAACCCTGATCAGCGAAGAGTCCGTAGAGATTGTAATACTGAATGAAACCGGCTAGTACGGTCGCGGTCATGGCCGCCCAGGTCGCGATGCCCAGGGGCCGGTGCAGCTTCGTGAGCTTCACGCGCCGGCGCAACTTGCGCGAAAACTCGGAACGCTTCGGGATTGTTTCCCGGTTCAGCCGGGCCCCTTGCGAAACCAAGGGAGCATCGAGCACGTAGGCCGCGGCAGCGGGGTACGCCGTGGGGGCCGGGAGGACGTTCGCTGGCTCCAGGCCCAACGAAAGCCCAAACAGGGGGGTGGCAAAGGCTAGGATCGGCAAGCTCATGGTTCCTCGCTGGTAGCGGGTGATATGCGGTCGGCCTACTGGCGCAACGACTGTAGACCCGCGCGGTGGACCCGACCGGGCAGCTCCCTATACACGATGGCCTCGGCCACCCGTCCCGCATCCCACAAGCGCTCGAGGTCAACACCCGTCTGCATGCCCAAGCCGTGCAGCATGTATACGAGGTCCTCGGTGGCTACGTTACCGGACGCGCCGGGAGCGTAGGGGCAGCCCCCAAGACCCGCGATGGCCGAATCGAAGGTACGGATGCCCATCTCCAAGCCGACCAGGATGTTCGCAAGCGCCTGACCGCGGGTGTCGTGAAGATGCAGCGCCAAGCTGTCCGCTGGCACCTCCTCCAGGAAACACTCCAGGATTTGCTTGGTCTGGAGCGGCGTACCTACGCCCAGCGTGTCGCCCAGCGAGATCTCGTAGCATCCGAGATCGAGCAACGAACGCGCCAGAGCACGTCCGCGCGCCATGTCTACCTCGCCTTCGTAAGGGCAACCCCAGAGTGTGGACAGGTAGCCGCGCACTCGCAGCCCCAGCTCGCGCGCCGAGGGGACGAAGCCAGCAAACACCCCGAGCGTCTCGTCGATCGTCTTGTTGATATTGCGGCGGTTGTGAGTCTCCGAAGCGCTCATGAACACGGCGATCTCTTCCATGCCCACTTGTTGCGCGCGCTGCAGCCCCTTCTCGTTAGGACACAGGGCGCTGAAGATCACCCCGGCACGGCGACCCGCCAGACGCGCAACGTCCTCGCCGTCGGCAAGCTGTGGAATCCAGTGTGGAGCCACGAAGCTCGTGATCTCGATGCGCTTGAGCCCCGCATCCACGAGCGCTTCGATCAGGCGAATCTTCCGCACCGTCCCGACCGCGACTGCCTCGTTTTGCAGACCATCCCGGGGACCTACCTCGTAGATCTCGGCGGAATCGGGCAAGTGGTCAAAAAGACCCATCCAGCGTCGAATGGCACGCGGGACGCCGGCAGTCAACGGACCCGTGTTGGAGGCTGGCGGCCGATGCGGGTCCCTAGCCGGGCTCGACCTTGTCCAGTCGTCCCTGGTGGCGACCGGCCAGGTAGGGCTCATCGAGGAAGGCCCGAAGCAGCTCCCGAGCCAGGCCCACACCTACGACGCGTTCTCCCAGGCACAGGACATTGGCATTGTTGTGGGCCCTGCTCATGCGTGCGCTGTAGACGTTGCTCAGCGCCACCGCGCGCACACCCCGGTGGCGGTTTGCCACGATGCTCATCCCGAGGCCCGTACCGCACACGAGCAGTCCTCGCTCGAAGCGCCCCTCGGCCACGCCTCCTGCGAGCTCGTGCGCCAGGTCAGGGTAGTCGGCCGACACCGCGGGGTCGTGGACCCCGAGGTCGGTGACTTCGAGCCCCCAGTGCCGAGCGGACTCCGTGAGCGCTTCCTTGAGCCGGAACCCAGCATGGTCTGAGGCCACGGCCAAGCTGAGCGATCGCTCGAGCATGGCTCAGTCGTGGCGCCTGAGCACCAGACTCACATTCGTGCCGCCGAAGCCGAACGAGTTCGAAAGTGCCACGCGAATCGTCGCTTCCCTGGGCTGGTGCGCTACCAGGTCGAGCCCCTCACAGCCTTGGTCGGGTGTATCCAGGTTGATTGTGGGTGGGGCGATTCCCCGCTCGACCGACAGGGCGGTCAGCACCGTCTCGAGCCCGCCCGCCGCTCCCAGCAGATGCCCTGTCATGGACTTGGTGCCCGAAATCAACAACCCGCCGGATGCCGCATGGTCGCCGAACACCTGGCGAATGGCCCGGAGCTCGTTCAGATCCCCTTCTGGGGTCGATGTGGCGTGCGCGTTGACGTGGTCGACCTCGGCGGTGTTCACGCGCGCGTCCGCGAGCGCCGCCCGCATCGCGCGTTGGGCACCCGCCCCTTCGGGAGCCGGTTGCGTGATGTGGTACGCGTCGGCGGTCGCCCCGTAGCCCGCCAACTCGGCATGGATCGTGGCTCTGCGGCGCATGGCGGAGTCGCGCTCCTCCAGCAGCACCAGGCCCGCCCCTTCGGCGATGACGAAGCCGTCGCGGTCCCGATCGAACGGACGGCTGGCTTCGGCCGGCTGGTCGTTGCGCCTCGACAGGGCCCGCATGGCTGTGAAGCCGCCCACGCCCAGCCCCGTGATGGTCGACTCTGCCCCTCCTGCAATAGCCGCGTCGATGTCCCCGCGCTGGATCCAGCGAAATGCCTCGCCGATGGCGTGCCCGCCGGAGGAGCAGGCACTGGTCGTGGTGAAGCTGGGACCACGGAAGCCCCAGCGTATCGAGACCTGGCCCGCCGACAGATTCGCGATCGTGGCCGGAATGAAATAGGGTGTGATCTTGCGAGGACCGCGCTGCGCCAGCACGCTTGCCATGCGCTCGATCAGCTCGAGCCCGCACAATCCGACCCCGACGAACGTACCGACGCGATCCTTCTCCTGCTCCGTGGGCTCGAAGCCCGAGCTGTCCATGAGCATCTGCGCAGCGGCAACAGCCAGGTGGATGAACCGGTCGCCCTCACGAACCCTCTTCTTCTCGAAGTACCTCTCGGCAGCAAAGCCAGCGCATTCTCCAGCGATGCGGGAGGCAAAGCCGGAGGCGTCGAAACGCGTGATAGGACCGATGCCGCTCTGGCCCGCCACGACCGCACGCCAGGTGCTCTCGGTATCGAGTCCGCAGGGACTGACTACCCCCAGTCCCGTGACGACTACTCTGCGCATGGCTCCTCCGCAGGCCGCTCGTGCTCACCTGGAACGCGCTGGCCGGAGCGCGATGGCGCCGGCTATCCCGCGCTGGCGTGAGCCTCTATGTAGCTGACAGCGTCACCCACGGTGCGGATCTTCTCGGTGTCCTCGTCCGGGATGTCGATCTCGAACTGCTCCTCGAAAGCCAGCACAAGCTCTACGATCGCCAGCGAGTCTGCCCCAAGGTCTTCGATGAACTGCGCATCGTCCTTGGTTTCTGCCAGATCGACATCGAGCTGCTGCGAGATGATTTCTTTGACCTTTTCCGCGATGCTCATCCCAACCTCGTTGCGGTCGCCGCCGACTTCGGGGCGCCACGCTAGCCTACATGTACATTCCGCCGTTCACGCGGATGACCTGTCCCGTCACAAAGGCCGCCTCCTCGCTGCTCAGATAGAGCACCGCGGCGGCGACCTCCTGTGGATTGCCCATGCGACCTGCCGGCGTCTGCTCCACAAGACGCGTCCTGTAATCTTCCGGGAGTCCAGCAGTCATGTCCGTGTCGATAAACCCGGGAGCCACGGCGTTGACCGTAACGCCGCGCGAGGCGTACTCCCGAGCGAGCGTCTTAGTCAAGCCGATTACGGCTGCTTTTGAGGCCGAGTACGCGACTTGTCCAGGATTGCCAGACTCCGCGACCACACTGGAAAGGTTGATGATGCGCCCGCGCCGGGCCCGAATCATAGGCCGAATTGCCGCTTTCGCGCAGTATATTGCACCGTTTACGTTTACCGCCCAGGTTCGCTCGAGGTCCTCGCCGCCGACACGAAGCAGCAGCTGGTCTCGCGCGATCCCGGCGTTGTTGACCAGAACGTCGAGCCGGCCCAGCCTGCCGCTGCCCTCGGCAAACGCACGCTCGACTTGCTCTGGATCGGATACGTCGAACAGCTGTGGCTCCCCCCGACCCCCCGCATCCTGCACCATGCGCAGCGTCTCGCTGGCTGCCGGCTCCTCGGAGGACCCGGGATAGTTGACCACCACGTACGCGCCGGCTCGCGCCAAGCTGACACAAATGGCTCGACCGATGCCGCGAGAAGCCCCGGTCACCCAAGCGACCTTGCCGTCTAGACTGAACATTTGATGGCCATTTCGATCCAGCCCTACCTATCTCACCAGCGCATCATGGCGCTACCCCAAGCCAACCCTCCGCCGAGGCCGCAGAACAGCAGGTGCTGCCCGCGCTCGATGGTCCCAGCCCGCACTCCCTCGTCCAGCGCGATCGGTATCGATGCGCTGGAGGTGTTGCCCACGCGGTCGATATTGATACAGAAGCGCTCCTTCGGGATCCCGCAGCGGTTAGCCACGGCGTCGAGGATGCGGATATTTGCCTGGTGGGGAACCACCCAATGTACCTGGCTCGGCTGCATGCCGTTTGCCTCCATGGCCGTTCGCGCCGAGTCCACAAGGCTGCGGACTGCGTACTTGAAGATGTCCCGCCCCGTCATATGCACGTGGTGCAGACCCTTGTCGATCATCTCGACACTGACCGGCGTTCGAGAGCCCCCACCGGGGATGCAGAGCGAGTGGGCCAGGGATCCATCCGAGTACAGGTGTGTCGACAAGATGCCGCTGCCCTCGCCAGCGGCAGGCCCTACGACGACCGCACCGGCCCCGTCGCCAAACAGCACACACGTCGTGCGATCATCCCAGTTGAGGACTCGAGAAAGCAGCTCGACCCCCACGACCAGCACGTAGCGTGCCTGCCCCGCCCTTACGAAGCTATCGGCCACGCTGAGGGCGTAGATGAAACCCGCGCAGGCGGCCGCGATGTCAAACGCCGGACAGCTGCTTCGGGCCCCTATGTTCTGCTGGACGAAGACCGCCGTCGCAGGCAAAGGCATGTCGGGCGTAATGGTGGCCACGATGATCATGTCCAGCCTTTCCGCGCTCATCTCGGCCGCGGCCAGCGCCCGAAGCGCGGCCGCGGTGGCCATATCGCTCGACGCCTCCGCATCCGCCGCCACCCTGCGCTGGCGAATCCCGGTGCGCTCCACGATCCAGGCATCCGACGTATCGACAAGACGCTCCAGGTCACGATTGGTCAGCACCTTGGCGGGCAGGTAGTGACCTGTCCCAAGGATGTGCGTGCAGGGTTCGCGGGCGCTGCCAGGCACTCAGAGACCTCTTCCGCTTGATTGCCCGATGGCCGCGAGGCTTCGAAGGCGGGCCCTAACTATCTTCCTGTTCGGCAACCTGCACCACCTGGCGTCCTTTGTAGTGCCCGCAAGCCGGGCACACGCGGTGAGGTAGCATGACATCACCGCAGTTGGGGCAAGGAATCAGGCTGGCGGCAAGCACCCGGTCATGGTTTGCACGCCGCATGGCGCGCTTGGCGCGGGAGGTTCGTCGTTTGGGGACGGCCACGGTGTTACTCCTTATCGTCGGCCTTGGCACCGAGTGCTTTGAGCGGTGCAAGGCGAGGATCGACTTCGCAGGGCTCGCCGAAGACCCCCGGCGGGGGCCGCAGCCGGTCAGGTACGGCAATCCCTGGACAGTCCTGCGAACATAGGGGCTGCATCGGAAGCTCGAGGATCAACTGCTCCCGGATCAAGCCGTCGAGGACGATCGTCGAGCCGGTGTAGAAGGAACGATCCAGCTCCTCGGGCGTCAGCTCGAGCTCGTCGGGCTCGGGTCGGAAGGCCGGGCCACGAGCGGTCAGCAATGCGCCAACGGCCGCGTCCACGTTCAGGGGTGCGGGTCCAAGACAGCGACTGCATTCGGCCCGCAGGGTCGCGCGCACGCTCCCGGTCACCAGCACATCCGCACCGTCGCGTTGCAGGCGCAGCTGCACCTGTCCCGGCGCCCCCTCGCGATCCACCTCGAGCGGGCAGTCGCTCAGCGCCTCCGTTAGCCAACTCCGATCGAGCGTATACAAGTAGTTGCGCCCCGCTTCGTGGATGTCCTTCAGCTGGAAGACGAACCTGGGCATGGCAGGATCTGCGATCCATACGCACGCGGTTTCCCTCCACCGCGAGCCAGTTAGGGCCCGCTACTATAGGGAGCACGCGAAGTGTGTCAAACGGTTCAACCCGCCCGCCCGGGCCACGACCGCTTGTATCAAATTCGCGTTTGCGAAGCATCACTGCGCAAGACCGACTCTATTGCCAGCCCCTCGCTGTCCAGCCGCAGCACGAGAAAGCCTGGTGCAAGGCGGGTGCCATCGTCGCGAACCATACTTGCACCCGCGATTCTCGGGACAACGACCCGAAGGTCGGAGGCTGCCTGCCCGGGATCGGGTCGCTGCTCGCCAGCGCCGGCCGCGGGCCGACCCACCTGATGGTGAGGCCACGCGAACAAACCTCCGCGCGCCCCGATCGCCGCCGACAAGGAGGCCAGAGCCGAGCTGCCGGCGTTCAGCCCTCGTTCGGTGGCGGCGACCGCAAAGCGTCCCGCTCCGGAAGGGGCCTGCCACGCGAGCAGCCAGCGCCGCTCCTTCGGCTCGGGAAACCCGAGCCGGGCGGTAATCGCCGCCAGGTCGCGCGCGCTGGCGCCACAGGCTTCGTCATGCAGTGCGTAGCGGCCTGCGACGGCGCCGGCCACGGGAACCAAGGTATGGCGGCCGAGACGAATCGCTCGCAGGGAGCTGATGTCGACCAAGCGTGCCCGAGCTTGTGGCCCGAGGGTCCGCGCGGCCCGCGCAAAGCCATCCCAGCGGTCGCGAGCCCCGGCCAGCACCAGCGTTGGGAACTCACCCTGCGCGGCCAACGCGAGCACCCTTTCAGCGAGTTCCGGTGTGTCCCCCGGACCACCCACCTGCAAAGCGAGGTCCGGCCGTGCGGACCGAACGGCCCGCAAGCCCTGCTCGAGTCCCCGGTCGCCAAAGGCGGGGCCTGAGTAGACCGCGAGCCGGGACGGCACGGGCACGCCCTCGATGCGCAGCACTCGGTCCCGCAGGGTGAAGTGCAACGAGCCCAAGCTCCACCGGCGCGCGGATCCGGCAGCCTGCGCCAGGCAGCGCACAAAGGGGAAGGGGCCGCCTTCTTGCAAGCTCGAAAGCCGGCTGCCCTGCGAGCCCTCACAGCCCGACGCAAGCAAACCCGCGACCAGCAGCCCGGTGGCGGGAGCGGCAGGAGCTGGCAGCCGTGCGCCCCCTGGGCGTCGGGTCCCAATCACCATCCGCCGCCGTAGCCGTAACCGTTCACGGGGGTCTTTCACTTCGACGACGGCGAGCCTGAACGGTTACCTGTAGCGCGCGGGAGCGCGGGGCTGACGCTTTGGGTAGTCACCCTTCGGAAACTCCACAAAAAGGAAATGGTAACCCGCAGGCCCGGTCCGCTGATAGATCGTGGGCTGCACATCGACCCGGAGCTCGATCTCGAGCAGGAGGTTTCGGCCACTTCGCTTCCAGCTCGCTCGATCCACGGGAGTATTGAAGTAGCGGCAATCCAACACATTGCGGTTGTTACCCGCCACGCGCACACCGGTCATGGTCAGCAGCAGCCTGCCGGCCTGCTGCCGGCTGCTGAAGCGAGCTGGGCGGCTGGTTTGAACGAACAACCGGGTAGCTCCGGTGCGCGAAACCTGAAAGCCCGGCCAGGTCACGAGATTGGGACGCACGCCCGGTCTTGCTCGACCGGGCGGCCGGTGGTCCGCGCCAGGCACCACGCCCCGGTACGGTGTCGGATGGGTCCATTCGAGTTGGTCGCCCGCCGCTGGATGGTGCTGGCCGAGAGCGACTGGCAAGCCCAGGCCGGCTCCCACCAGTGCAACGGCCGCCTTGGTGATCGCACCGTAGCTGCGTGGACGAGCCTGCATGTCCCTTCGATTGAGCCACATCCTGAGGGCGGACTCAAGAATGAGGAAGTTGACGCCGCGTACCTGGCAGAGCGTTCGCTTCGCAAAAGCACGGGCTGGAGGCTGCTGTGGGCGCTCGGGGTCGGGGCGGTCAGTGAGTCACGCGCCCCCCCACGAAGCGCGTGATTGTAGCGGTCCAGCGCCCTACGGGACGGCCTTGACCGCGACCGTTCGAGGTTGCGCTTGAGCCTTCTTGGCGATGGTCAGCTGCAGCACTCCGTGGCGGTAGCTCGCCTCGATGCGGTCCGTGTCAACCGTCTCAGGCAAGGCGAACGAACGCGAGAACGAGCCGTAGGAGCGCTCGATACGGTGGAACGTCTCGGCCTTGTCGTCCTTTTCGAACGTACGCTCTCCGCTCAGGGTGAGCAGGTTCTGCTCGACATGAACCTTGACGTCCTCCGCCTTCATGCCAGGAAGCTCGGCGCGCAAGCGGATGGCGTTCTTGTCTTCGCTGATGTCTACACGCGGCACAAAGCCTGGCCTCTCATCCGAACCGTAGCCGCGAAAGAGCTGGTCTTGAAGACGCGACAGTTCAGCAAAAGGATCCCAACGAGTCAGCATGATTCTCCTCCTCTCGACCGGAAGCCGCCGCCTCCGGCAACGCGATAGCTGAAAGCGCCATGACAGGCTGAGTCGCCTGGTTTGCGCGGTTTGTGCCCCCGTGCTTTCAAGCTAACCACTGCCCCCACGGTGGCAAGCGTCGAGGGAGTCGAGGTGCTCGCGCCGCCGGCGAGGTTCGAGCCTTGTGGAACAGAAAGTGCGTACGGCTGCTATACCTGCTTGCCTATGTTCCTTTCGGCACATGGTGGCACACATGCTGCTTGCCAGGCGCCCCGTGTCGGCTTGTGGCTGCTGCTAGGCTGCGGCGGAGTCGCCCTCGCGCGCCCGGTCAACGCCCAGAAACAGGCCGACCTGTCGTGGGTGCGCCTGGGCGGCGCGGACAGCTGCCCTGATCCGCAACGCGTGCGCAAGCAGGTTAATGCGGAGCTACGCCGCGATGCTTTTGCAGCGCGCGAAGGTCGAGCCGACACGCTCTTCATCGAAGGCCTGGTGCGTTCTGACGAGTCAGGATTTCGAGCCACCATCTACGCCCGCAATGCGGATGGTGCTCTGGTGGGCACGCGCGAGCTACGCCACCCCACCTCCTGCGCGTCCCTC
The DNA here is from genome assembly GCA_022361155.1 of Pseudomonadota bacterium. Taxonomy (NCBI): domain Bacteria; kingdom Pseudomonadati; phylum Pseudomonadota; species Pseudomonadota bacterium. The sequence continues at coordinate 10,121 of JAKSBK010000101.1, read as the reverse complement.
TTGGAAGCAACGGCGCTCGTGATTGCGTTGCTGATCGATCCAGCAGCAAGGCCAAGCCGCCCGAGCTCGGATCCATCCCCAGGCCGTGCCGCATCACCCGAGCCGCCAGCATCGCCGCCAGAGCAAGGCGCTCGCCAAGCCTCCGCTTCAACTACGAGGGGGCTTCGCCTGGGCGCGGCGGTCGCCCTCGGCAGGGGTCTGCTGCCGGGCACGGCAATCGGCTTCGAGCTCGGCGGCGGCACTCGGCTGGGGCGCTGGCTGCGCTGGGACGCCGCCGTCAGTTACTGGCCCGAGACCCGAACGCAGCAGGTGCCGACCGATTTTGCGTTCGGTCTGACCGCGGGCTCCTTGCGCCTGTGCGCGAGCGGTTCAGCCGCTGGCCTCGCACTCTCCGGAAGCCTGTGTGCTGGTGTGCATGTGGGTGCACTGCACGCCGTGGTGTTCGAGGCGTGGCGACCCACCCGTCCGGGCGACCGAGCGTGGATCGCGGCTTCCCTCGGGCTCTTGGGCGCCTTCAAGCCATGGACCGCGCCGCTCGCCGTCGAGCTCGGCATACGAGCACTGGCTCCCATCACACGCCAGCGATTCATGATCGGCGAACAAGAAATCCTCGTATTCCAGCAATCCCAGGTGGCTTTGGGAACCTCGGCAGGGCTCAGCCTCCATTTCGATTGAAGGGGTCTTTGGGTGAAGGCGTGCGGCGCGCATCTGCATTCATGAAAGGAACCTGGCTTGCCTCCAGGATGCCAGCCGCACACGTGGAATCACGGGCGAGCCAGGAACTGCACCTCGACACACTCTACTCCCAGAATGCGGAATTCGTCTGGAAGTCACTGGCACGACTCGGCGTACGCGATGCTGACCTGCCCGACATGCTGCAGGAGGTTTTTGTCGTCGCATTCCGCAGGCGCAGCAGCTTTGACGGCTCATGCAAGCCGAGCTCGTGGTTGTTTGGGATCTGCCTCAGGATCGCGTCGGGCTACCGCCGCCGGGCGTACAACCAGCGCGAGCGAGCCCAGCACGGGACGTGGCCGGAGCAGCAGAGCCCCGAAGGGGACCCCGAGCGCGCGCTCGAGGCCCGTCAGGCCCGCAAGCAGCTGCAGCGCGTACTCGATGCGATGCCGGCTGCAAAGCGCGCGCTGTTCGTCATGTTCGAAATCGATGCCATGAGCTGCGACCAAATCGCAGCGATCTTGAACGTCCCCGTGGGCACCGTGTACTCGCGCCTCCACAACGCGCGCGCGTGCTTCACCCGCTGCCTGAAGCGCGAACGTGTCCGGGGGCAGCGGCGGAGGCGGCCGTGAAAGAGCCCAAGCGCTGGCTCGATTCGGATTCGACCGCGGCACCCGACGTGCGCGAGCTGCTGCGGCACGCAAGGCCGACTCGGACACCGGCGCAGCAGACCTTGTTGGCATCGGCCCCGGCCGTGAAGAGCGCGGCGCTGGCCAAGAGCCAAGCGGTTTCGCTTTCGCTCGGCCTCAGGATGCTCCTTGGGGCGGTGGTGATCTCGGCTGCGGGCGCGGCAGTCTACAAGCGAGCGACCCGGCCCAAGCCGAGCGAGTCCTTTTTGGAGTCGAGTGCCTCTCAGGCCGAACAGGCTCACCGGCAGCCGGCCGCGCCGCCCGCGAAAACCGAGGCGCTCGAACAGGCAGAGGCATCGGCACGCGCCGGTCCCCCGGTTGCAGCTCCCGCTGCGAAGGCCGCGCCGACGGAAGTCCCGGCCATGGAGCGCCCCCCCGTGCGCAAGCGAATCACCTCCCGGTCCGCCCGCGCTTCGCGACCCAGGCGATGGGTCGCCGATCACATCACCGCGCCGAACCAAGCCAGCGATCCCGCCGCCGATACCCTGGTAGTGGAGGCGAGGCTGCTCGCGCGGGCACGCCGAAACCTCGACGTTCGCCCGCAAGCAGCGCTTGACCGAGCACGGCAACACGAGCAGGCCTATCCGGACGGCCATCTCGTTGTGGAACGCGAGTTGCTGATCGTCGATGCCCTGATGCGTCTCGGAAGGGTTAAGGCTGCGCGCACGCGCGCGTCCGGGCTCTCGCAGCGCTTCCCCGGCCATCTCTACCGCGAACGCCTGCGGGAGCTCATGGAAACGGTGCCGGAAAAAAGCGAAGGCCGGCTGCGCTGACCGCCATTCATGAACATGGCAAACCCCACGAGACTCTCTACCCGCGCCCTGGCCGCAACCCTGCTTCTCCTCGGCGGCTGCACCGGCGCTGAGGAGATCGCTCGACCCTGGGATACCGCCCCGGTTTCAGCAGCTGCCGGAAACGTGGCAACCGGTGCGGGCGCGGGCGGCGGGGCCGGCAGCGCAACCGGGGGGGCGGCCGGCCTTCCCCTTGGCAACCCGTCCGGCGGCGGGGCCGCAGCAACCGGTGGGGCAGGTGTGGGCGGCGTGGGTGGTGCAGGCACGGGGGCCGCCGGATCGGGCGCTGGCAGCAGCTGGCAGTCGTTCGAGGTCAGCACCGGCAGCGCTTTCGTCGGCAGCACAACCCGGCTCTTGGACCCCAACGGCCTGATCAGCGTCACGGACAACACCGGAACCAAGGCAAGCACGCTCGACCCGCAAGATCGAAACGCTCTGTTGCAGATCCTCGACGACGGCGAGTTCTTGGCCGCCATGCAGAGTGGATTCGCGTGCCCCATGCCACCCCAAGACGTCGGAGTCAGCTTCTCCCTCACGCTCGGTTCGGGCCAGGTCCTCACGCAAGCAGTCACGGGCTGCGTGTTCGCATCCGGCACGCTTGCAGGGCCCAGTCAACAGGCGAGGACGGCCTTCGAGCTCGTCAGCAAGTACTAAGGGCTCGTGACACGAGCCCCCAAGGCGTCGCTACTCGAGGCACATGCCCTGGGGCGTACACCGGCCGGACCGGCAATTGCGGCTCAGGCAAGCCTCGTCGTCGCTGCAGGCCAAACCATCAGCCAGCCTCATCCGACAGACCGGATCGAATCCCCCGGGCGGTGGGCCGCAAAACAGGTCGGACCGGCAAGCACTCGCATCGTCGCAGGCCAGGCCAGCGCCTAGCCGCGGCGCGCAGGTGCCCATGCCTGTCGGGCCCATGGCACCCGGTGCGCAATACTGGGCTCGCGGGCAGTCGGTTGGAAACGACAACGGCCAGCAGGCCCGACCCTTGGCCGCCTTCGGTACGCAGCTTAGCCGCATGCCCCCGACGTCCGCTGCGCAGACAAGACCCCTTTCGCACAAGCGGCCCGCGTTCGGATCACAGGGAGAGCCCTCCGGCTCCGTCCAAACCTGCGTGTCCGCAGTGCATACGCCGGCCGGCGCGCCCATAGCCATCCCCTGTACGCACCACTGGCCGAGCATGCACTCGGGCGCTTGCTGGCCGGAAGCGCATGGCTCGCCCTCCATCAGGGAGGGGGTGCAGCTGCCCTGCGGCGAGCAGGCGAGGCCCGTAGCACACTGCACAGGATCGTCGCAGCCGCCCGCGGTGACGGGCAGCGCGCACTGGCCGGGGCAGCTTCCAGCGAAGAAATCGCAGTAGCCGGGCGACACACACTCGATGTGCGCCGTGCACGCACCTCCGGTAGCGACGGTGCCGGCCATGAGGCCACCGCACTCCGCAGGGAACACCGCGCCCAAGTTGGAAAAGCTCTTGCTGAGCTCCTCGAGCTCCGAGCAGGTGGCGCCGGCCACAGCCGCCAAGCATGCATCGACCCCGCTACCGTCGTAGAGCACCTTTCCTCTCGAGATGAGCGATGCGAGAAACCCCAGGTCACCGTGGACAAGGAATGGACGGACCTGGCTCGTGCATCCCGCCCCGTAGATCTCGCTGAGCAGCGCCGAGCAGTTCAGCAGCGCTTGGCAGACACTGGAGACCATCCGGTTGGCGAGGTCGTCGGGCGGCGGTGGCGGCAGGGGCAGCGGCAGCGCAGGGCCGCCGGCCGCACCCGCACCAGCCGGGCCGCTGCCCGCACCAGCAGCACCGCCCATGCCTGCCGAAGCCCCCAGACCACCAAATCCGGCCGCCTGCGTGCCCGCCGGGGCGGCTTGCCCGCCCGCTCCAGCGAATGCGCCCGTGCCCGCTCCTGCACCACCGGCGCCCGCTCCGCCGGCGGCTGCTCCTGCGGTCGCTGCGGCACCCCCGGGCGGCGGCCCCCCCCCCGAGCTCACACCTTTGCCGCATGCCACCGCACCCAGAACTGCAAGGGCGAACCCCAGGACAGCTGCCCGGGAGCACTCCCTGGAGCCGAGTCTCTCGGAAACCGGCCAGCCCGCGGTCGTACGGGAGGCTGCAAACCAACAGGATAGCGGTCGGGGCGCAGCTGTCTGGGATCGCTTGGGTGCCACGGCTACAACGCCCGCACTACCGCAGCACTTAGCGCTGCCATGATGCCGGGACTGGCACGCAGGCTGGGTGGTACGTGTCCCTGCCCATGCTCGTAGACCTGACGGGTGTCCGCGGACCACAGGTCGACCATGCGCTTTTGCTCTTCGTAGCCGGGATCGCCGGGGCCCCCGTGAACGTGAACCGAGCGCGTCCGCAGTGGGGCGCCTTCGAACAGACGCTCCAGCTTGCGGTCACGCGGAGGTGGGCCGCTGTTGAATAGCAGGACAAGCCGCCAAGTCGGGCTGGGCACACCGGACCCCGATCGGTGAGCGCCTTCCGCCAGCGCAGTCAGCACAGCGGCCAGCGCTGCGCCTTGCGAGTAGCCTACCAGCACATCGAAGGGTCCTTGTTCGGCCAAGACCCGTCTCATATGGACCAGTGTCGCCTCCACCCCCCGGTAGCTGACACTTCCATCGGGCTGCTCGAGGGCGTTCCACCATTCGAAGTAGGGCTCGCGGGGCCACAGGCGGCCGACTTGGCCCAGGGGCGGGCCTGTGGCCGGGTTCGGTGCATCGATAAAAGACCAGTCGAGACGCTCGCCAAGAGCCTGGCGAACATCGCGCAGCAGATGCCGAACGATCCTGCCGTTGATGCGCATGCCGTGCAGGGCGAGTGCGCGCCAACACGGTTCACCACCGCCTGCAATCACAGCTCCCGAGGCGTGAACGTGACCGGAACCAGGGGACAATCGCCCGGACCCGTCTGCACGGTCGCGATCGCGTCAACCACCTCCATCCCCTCGGTTACGCGACCGAAGGCCGTGTGCTTGCCCCTGAGATGTGGCGCCCCCCTGCGCGACTGGATGATGAAAAACTGGCTGCCGTTGGTGTTGGGCCCGCTGTTGGCCATAGCGATGACCCCGCGTTCCATGGCGAAGCTGTTTTGCTCGTCCTCGAACGGCCGGCCGAACACACTGCGGCCTCCACGGCCGCTTCCCTCCGGATCACCCCCCTGGATCATGAAGTCATCAATGACGCGGTGGAACGTCAAGCCGTCGTAGTAGCCGTTGCGACTGTGGAGCACGAAATTGGTGGCCGCCTTGGGTGCGGCGTCGGCATCGATGCTGAGCTTGATCGCGCCCGCGGAGGTTTCCAGCAGAATCGAGTGGCTACCGGTGAGCAGCTCGATGGGTTTGGAGGCCATGATTCCCGTCCGTTTCCGTCCCGAAAAGACCACGCCGTCGTCCGCCTGAAGCGTCGACAAGGGTGCTGCGGAACCAGCCTATGTTTCTACCGCACAACCTGGCGCCCTGACCACCGATTCCGACGGTTCGTGGTTACGCCCAGCTCAGCGCGCCGAGCCAAGCCTGGTCATGGTATCAAATACGAGGTCAAGGCTATTCCGTCGCGCTGCACGCGGATAGCCTGAAACTTCCGTTCCCGACCGGCCCGCATGGCTCACCCACTTCTAGCGCCGGCGCCAGAGCTCGACACCGGACGCGATCAGTTGGACCTCCTCCGCGCTGCCGTCCGGCAGCTTGCGCGAAAATTGGGCTCCTTCACCCTCCAAATGGGCCACCTGCTCCCTGGTGACATGTCGAACCGCCACCTCTGCCTCGACTCGAGCCCGGGAACCGGCCGAATCGGTCGGCACAAAGAAGGCGTAATCCTTGAATGTAACGCGACAGCCCGGAAGGCGCTGGTCATGTTCCTCGGCCAGTTCGAGCCAGCAGCCACGCCGCTGGCAGACACGCCGCACTGTCCCGGCCAGCGTGACGACCCGACCCGCGTAGCCGCGAGGGTCCGCCAACAACGCGCCGAGCGACACGCCGGGCCGCTGCGAAATGGCCCTGCCAAAGACCTCGGGCGCGCCGCTGGCGAGGCGCTCTCGACCCGGCTCTGCAGCCTGCCGGGCCGACCACGACCCAAGCTGGCGGGACGCCCTTGGCGACGACTCGGATCCGCAGCCGCATGCGACGAGCCAGCAACCCAGCAACACCCGCGCGCAGCGCCGCACCAGCAGGCAATTCGGCTCGCCGACCACTCGGGCTCCCAAGCGAGGGCCTGACTTGCGACACGCGCAGTCCGGAGCTCCGGGGACGGGCACTACTTGTTCGGCTGCGGCGTTATGCGCAGATACGGTTTGACCGCCCGAAAGCCTTTCGGGAACTTGTCCTTCGCGGCCTCGTTGCTCAGCGCCGGTACGACGATGACGTCCTGTCCGTCCGTCCAATCCACGGGGGTTGCGACGCTGTAGTCGGCCGTGAGCTGCAGCGAATCAATAACCCGCAGCACTTCGTCGAAATTGCGACCGGTGCTGGCGGGATAGGTAATGGTCAGCTTCACTTTCTTGTCGGGACCAATAATGAACACCGAGCGCACCGTCAGGGTGTCGTCGGCATTCGGGTGGATCATGTCGTACAGGGTCGAGATCTTACGGTCCGGGTCGCCGAGAAGAGGGAAATTCAAGGCGGCACCCTGTGTCTCCTCGATGTCTGACGCCCACTTGTCGTGGTCGGCTACCGAATCCACGCTCAGGCCAATGACCTTGACGTTCCGCCTCGAAAACTCCTGCTTCAGCTTGGCAACCCGACCCAGCTCGGTCGTGCATACCGGCGTGAAGTCCTTGGGGTGCGAGAATAGGACTCCCCAGCTGTCTCCCAGCCACTCGTGAAACCGAATGGTCCCCTCGGTGCTCTGGGCTGTGAAGTCCGGTGCTGTGTCTCCCAAACGGATTGACATCGTCTCCTCCAGTAGCTTTTCGCCTCTATGGGCCCGTCCCGATCGCGCACATCATCGCGCCAATCGTTCCGGATCGCAAACCGGACGCGCATTGCGCCGCACGAACACCACCACATGGTTGTTCGCAGGCATCGGAAACAAATGCTCGCGCACGAGCCCGAGCGCGCCACCGCATCGCTCCACCTCCGCAAGGTCACGCACACCCCAGGCAGGGTCCTGAGAACGCAGGTAGCGATCGAAGCTCAGGTTGCTCTCAGCCGTGAACTTTCCCCGGAAGGCGAAGGGACCGTAGAGCACGAGCCTTCCTTGCCCGGGGCTCAATAGCAGTTGCGCGCCCCGAAAAAGCCCCTCGCAAGACGCCCATGGCGCGATATGGATCATGTTCGCACAGTAGATGGCGTCCAAAGCGCCGGTCGCCGCACGAAGGGCCGAACGAGGCCAGCACGGATCGGTCACGTCCAAACGCAGCGGAACGCGGATATTGCCTAGCCCCGTTTCGAGGCGCCTTGCCTCGACGCTTGCCATCGCCGCCGGGTCGATGTCGCTGGGCTGCCACTCGATTGCAGGGAAGCGTTGCCCAAAGTACGCCACGTGCTGGCCCGATCCACTCGCGATCTCGAGCACCCGCCCCGAGGCCGGCAGCACCTGTGCGAGCACACCGGCTATCGGCTTGCGATTGCGTTCCGCTGCGGGTGAGCTCAGTTTCGCGGCCACGGTCTTGACCAATTACGCACGATCAGTAGCCAAGCGGGAGCTTGGGTCCCCGGTCACTCGATTCGGCCCGAAAACGGCGCACCATCCCGATCACCAGGTGACGCTGGTCAAAGCCTCCTGGAAGAATGGGGAGCGTCGTACTGGGGCGTACCAGATCGCCTCGATCCACCACGATCCAGCGCATGAAGACGTCCCAGTTCCTCGCCAGCGCAACCACGGTACCAACGTGGAAATTGACACGGGTACGTGCATCAACGAATCGACCGCTGGAGGGGTCCGGCTGCTCCCTGCCGGGGGTGGAATGGAAGGGAAAGCGGAACTCGGAGCCGACCCAGGCCGCGAACTGCCCCTGGGGAGAGCGCAGCACGATCTCCGCGCTTGTCATCGCCTCGGCGATCCAAAAGGGTCGGCTCGTCCTGGGACGATACGACAGCCACGTGGCTGCGCTGCCCACACCACCCTGAAACAGCACTGCGCTGCTGAGGGTGCTGCGTCCCTGAAGCCCGGTCTCGACCGTGCCCCAGCTGCCGGGGCCGAACATGAGCGGCCCGAAAGCGGCACGCAGGCCCGCGGCGTAGCGCTTCGCAAAGCCCAGTCGAGCACCGAGGTAGGCGCCCTGCCACGGTGACTCGTTCGTATAGCTCGGTTGCTTCGGAAGCAGCGAGACACCCGCAAGCAGCTCGGCCTTGCCAGCGACGGAATAGCGGCCGTCCAAGTCCAGAAGCACCAGATCGGTGAACTTGATCGGCAACAGCGGACTGAGCCCACCGTCCGCAGTAACGTAGTTGAGACCCGCTCCCAGCGAGAACAGGCCAGCGGGCAAGATCATCCAATCTCGTGCCCTTGAGCTCGTCGTTCCCCCGGAACCGAGGCCAGCCGCGGCCGCCGGAGCTCGAAACTGCGAAGACTCCTGCAACGGGGGGAACGAGGGCTCGGGCGCAGCGCCCTGGCGCGCAGTTGGCGAGCCGGGGCTCTCGGACGCCTGCGCCGCGGGCATCCGATGGGACGACACCTCTTGGGCCTGCATCGTACTGGCGGCGCTCGTCAGAAACACAAAGGCTGCTAGTGGGGCCGGCAGTGGCGGTCGCTGGCAAGGCGGGCCGACGACGACTGCGGTTGATTTCGATGCCGTGCAGCGCATATTCGAGGAGGTCGCAACGCCACCAGCGGGCGCCAGGACTGGGGCCAGGCGATCAGGATTCCTGTGGCGGGTATTAGGTCGGTCCGAGGCCCGCTGTCACCGTAGCGCACGGTCGTCATGGTCACCAGGACCCCATGCCCGCCCAGCTCCAAGAGGCGCTGATGTGCCGCCCCGCGCGCGTAGCGAGCCCTGACCCGCAACGAAGTTCCGGGGTCAGCGCAGTTGCAGCAAGTAGGTCAGCAGGTCGGACATTTCCTCCACGCTGAGCAACGCCGCGAATGGAGGCATCTGGCTCGGGCGCCGGCACGGCAGACTCTTGGCGCAGCGCTCTGGAACGAACTCCGATGGCCGCAGCAGCGAAGCGTAGAGGTATTGCGCAGCCGACTGGCCCGAAACGCGGCTGCCGGCGGCTTCGCCGATGCTGGCCAGGTGGGGTCCGACCGTTTCCGAGCCTGGCAGGTCGGGGTCGCCATGGCACGCTACGCACCCGTAGCGCTGCTCGAAGATCCGCTTGCCTCGCTCGGCGCTACCGGGGGGCAGCCAGTCGACCATGGGGGGCCAGCGCACCGGTGCGGTGCGCTCCGAAGTGCCGTGGTGGCCGGGCGCGTAGGTGACTACCAGACCGTGTGCGCCCTCGCGGTGCCACGTGAGCTTGAGCGCATCGTCCTGTTCTTCGACATCGAAGTAGACCAGCGTATGGATGGACTGACCCGGCCGGAGCGTTAGCGTGGGCCACTGTGCCCAGGCAGGTGCGTAGACGCGACCGCCCTCGCTGTGCAGACGCAGCTCGTCGTGCTTGAAGCGCTCGGCCAACCGTCCTGCATTGAAGAGCACGAACTCGACATTGAAGCGCAGCAGACCGTGCGGCGGCATCCCCTCCATCATCGTCGGGGGCCTGCCGTAACGCTGCCCGTGCTCCATTTGATCCACGAGCCACCGGGCTCGCCGCACGTTTAGCCGCAGGTCGCCGACCTCGGCCTGACGACTCACGCGGGACATCCCGTATCGCACCAGCAACGACAGACTCGCGACCAGCGCCACGGCAACTGCCGAGCCGAGCAGCCAGGACTGAAGCGCCCTCGGGGAGACCTTCCGCACCGCTACCCGCCAGTGTCCTGGAACATCGACTTCAGGACACTCCTCGGCCTAGTACAGCGCATGTTCGAGGAGGGGCAACACCGCCAGCGGCCGTCAGAGCCGGCGGGAATCCATCGTAATCCCTGGCAAGCG
>JAKSBK010000100.1 GCA_022361155.1 Pseudomonadota bacterium | reverse complement strand
TGCGTTATAAGGATGAGAGTGTGAGGGAAAGGTAGATAATGAAATTTAGAATTGAAAGATAAATTAACTATTAATATTTCTTGGTAAATAAAGGAAATGAAACATGACTGCAATACTAACTAATGAGTCTTCAAAAACTTTTAATAGAGTAAATGGGATCTGGTTCATTACAATCTTAACGGTTGGTTTATTATCAGAATATTTAAAACTGTCTTTAACAGGAATTTATGTGTTTGACATTATATCTAATATAGTTCCTTCAATTGATCGCGTCTCTTCCAAGTCTAATTATTATCATTCATTGCGAATTGTATGGTTTTATTTATTGTTTTCTTCACCTATTGTTTTTTGGCTTAGATGGAAGAGAACTGAGATTAATTATGAATCTGTAAATGCTATTAGCTGGATTCTATTTCCCATAATACTTTTTGTGTCTTTTTCTATATGTTTTACAGGTTCAGTTATATGGTGGGTTGAAAGTATTGGTACAGGTTCTGGTCGATGGGCACTTTGGTTTAGAGAATCATTAATAGGTGCCATTTTGATCTCAGGTATTTTTTGGTATGTCTTTACTGAAATGTTATTGCTTTTATTAAAAATGCTAATTCATACTTTATTCAAATAAATATAGTACAAAAGGAGATGTAAAATGTCTGATCCAAATAATCAAGATGATTTGTCACTAGTCAAAGAATATAGTTTAGAAGCAACGAGTATTTATTCTGATTTTGCCGCTGTTGCAGGATTGGTAATACAAGAACAAGGTTTAAATCAGCAGCAAGCTGCCGAAGAAATTGTCCGAAATTTAGCTCTTGCTGCTGCAAGGAATAGGGGACAGACCACATTTTTAGGGAGACCCATAAAGGAAAACAAAAGTAATGTTCTATAAAATACAATGAATAAAACGTGGTCTGCCCCATATTATTTGGTCAAAAGGGTCAGTGTCGATCGATATTAAGCAATCTATATTAACAGGACGCATGAGAATTAAAGCGGGAGCGATAACTTGTTAAATCGCCTTGATAGGGAACTGTTATACAAGAAGTGTATCACTATGCCTCGTAAGCTCCGTTTTGTCCTGCCCGGTGAACCGCAACATGTCATCATTAAAGATTCAGGACTTGATCCTGACGACTATTATAAATACCCCAAATTGGGGCGATAGAAAATTAAAACAATGGTGACAACAACATGCGATCAATCGACACTGACCCTTTTGGTGCTGTCAAACTGCATTACAGCAGTGTGAGCAAGATAGTTAAACGGTATGAGAAAGAGAAGAGGGAGAAGGGATGAACACTCAATTCAATATTCAAGACCTGACCCTGTTTACCTGGAAAAAAATAACATGAAGTTTATCGATATATTTAACCCGCTCAATTGGTTACCGCGTTGGTTGCGTTGGTCATTGTTGCTGGGTTTGTTTGT
>JAKSBK010000099.1 GCA_022361155.1 Pseudomonadota bacterium | reverse complement strand
CTGGCTATGTTGCTCCTCCTCGAAGCATCCCCAATACTCCTCGTCGTCGCGCCTCGCCAGCGGCGCCCAGACCTCACCGAAACACACGAGTTATTCTTCCGCGGGCCCTTACCACATGTGCTTGCCTCCAGCATCCCAGCGTGACACGCCCTAGCCTATGCCCAAGGAGCGTGTGTTGACCGACCTACGACGTCCTGTGAGACCCGCCCCGCGGGCGCTGAAGCTGGCGGTGAGTGCGATGTTTGGGCTGGTCTTGCTGGGCTTTCCCATAGCGCTCGTGTTGGGTGCATACAACTGCAGCACGGAGCGCCCGGCACGGGAGCTGTTCTTCGATCCGCCCGATACCGAGCGCTGAGCCCCGTTCGAGAGGGCGCCCTTCGGGTACCTGCGTCCAGGCTTGTGGCGCAGGCCTTTTGCGCTTGCAAATCACGGGTCGAGGGTGTACGAGCTTGTTGAAAAGGGCTTTCGTTTTCAATTGCAACATGGACGGCGCCCCAGCGTCCCCAGGAGGACCATATGCGACCTAGTCTCCATCGCTGGAACTCTGATCCGCGTTTTTCCGCCGGCCACAAACACCCGAACGCTCGGTTCGGCGCCCTCTGCCGCGCTTTCGGTGGCTTCGGGCCCGCTGCGGTGCTCGGGGCCGCGATGTCGATCGGGTGCGCCGGCAACGCGGACGAGGCGCGTGTGCTCGAGGTTCCTGCCAGCTACGCGTTCGACAGCCGCCTCGAGGAGGAAGGCTCCAGCGTGAGCTACTCGGGTCAGACGTTGCGTCACGTGCTGATCGAAGACCTGAAAGCCTACATTGGGAGTCTGACCGATGCGATCGACAAGGGCGCACTCGTGCCTGTAGCCGGCGAGGTCAGGAAGGAGCTCGATTTCTACTACGCGTTCGACAGCCAGACCTCGGGTGAGGTCGCTATCACCTTGTCGACCGAGCCGGGCACCCAGCAGTCGACTTACAACGATGTCGCGAGGGGCAAGACCCTGAAAGGCAAGCTAGCCGGAAACGATCCGGTGGGGCAGCACAAGGCCTGGGATAAGGAGTTCGTTGGTTGGGACGCTTCCGAAGTGACCAGCCCGGAGAGCTTGCTGCTCGTGTGGTTCGATGAGCTGGATCGAATGGCAGTGGAGCGCGCGGGCGGGATGATCCCCATGGACCCGACAGGCAAGCCCATGAGCAAGGTGCATGTGACGCCCGAGGGGCTGGACCTGCAGCAGCTGATCCAGAAGTTCTTGGGGGGCGCCGTCGCCTTCAGCCAGGGTGTGGACGACTATCTCGATGACAGCGAGCCGGGCAAGGGTCTACTTTCGAGCAACGAGGGGCCGGACAAGGTTGGAAAGCCCTACACGACGCTCGAGCATGCCTGGGACGAAGCGTTCGGATACTTCGGCGCGGCGCGCGACTATGGCGACTACACCGACGACGAAATAGCGGCCAAGGGAGGGCGAGCCGAGCGCAAGAATGGCTACTTCGACACCGATCAGGATGGAGCCATCGACCTGCGGAGCGAGATCAACCTGGGACACTCGGTCAACGCAGCTAAACGGGATAGGGGCAGCGCAAAAGACGCGCCTACGGATTTCAGCGGAGACACGTTCAAGGCTTTCCTGAGAGGCCGGTCGATCATCTCCTCGTCCGACGGGGATCTCAGCGACAGCGATCTCAAAGCGCTGCAGGCGGAGCGCGACACCGTGGTGAGCAACTGGGAAAAGGCCATCGCCGCCACCGTGGTGCACTACATCAACGACGTGCTGCAGGACATGACCGTGTTCGATACCAAGGATTACGACTTCTACGCTCACGCAAAGCACTGGTCCGAGCTCAAGGGCTTCGCCTTGGCCCTGCAGTTCAATCCCCGCTCACCGCTCGGCGAGAAGCGCTTGCGCGAGCTGCACCAGCAGGTGGGTGACGCACCCGTACTGCCCGGACACAAAGACCCAAAGGCTTATGCGAAGGCCTTGCGCCAAACACGCGCGCTGCTGCAGGACGCATACGGTTTCGATGCCGCCAATATCGGCGACGACCAAGGGAAGGGCGGCTGGTGACGTTCGGGTCGGCGGCGGGGCGGGGCCGTGACCGGATGGTCCCGCGCGTGCTTTGGGTCGTGGTCGTGCTCGCCGCGTGCAAGCCGGGAGCCGAACCGGATCCGACGGCGAAACTGGACCTCGAGGCCTTCCAGCGCGACTTGGCTGACAACGTGGTGCTGCCGCTGTACCGTGACTTCGAAGCGGCCGCCAGCAAGCTGAGTGACGCGGTTGATGCTCATACCGGCGCGCTCAGGACCGGTCCTGCGGACGCCGAGCTCAGGCGGGCACGCGAGGCATGGGCCGATGCGATGAAGCTGTGGCAGCAGGCGGAGGTCCTGCAGATCGGTCCCGCCGGCCCAGCCAAACGAGCCGCGGGCGGACAGGGCCTGCGTGACGAGATCTATTCCTGGCCAACGGTCAACCCGTGTCGGATCGATCAGGAAACGGTGCTGGCGAAGTACGGCGAGCCAGACTTCTTTTCGAGCCGGCTCGTCAACGTGTATGGACTGGACGCGCTGGAGTACCTGCTGTTTCGTGAGGACGCCGGCAACGACTGCCCTTCCAAGGTCGCGATCAACTCCAAAAAGACGTGGGCGGCGCTCGGCGACAACGAAGTGCGGGAGCGACGAGCGGGCTATGCCCAGGCCGTGGCGGAACAGCTCGCCAAAGACGCCAACCGCTTGCGCAAGGCCTGGGACAAGAGCGAGGGGGACTTCGTCAGCCAGTTGCTGCGAGCTGGTAAGCCCGGGTCGGTGTACCCCAAGCGCAGGGACGCGCTCTCTGATGTGTTCTCCGCGCTCTTCTATCTGGATCTGCGGACCAAAGATCGCAAGCTCGCCCTGCCGCTCGGACTGAGCAGCAAGTGTCCGCGGGCGACGTGTCCGGACGCTCTTGAATCACCTTGGGCCAAGCACTCCAAGGAGAACATCAAGGCGAACCTGGTCGGGTTTCGCAGCGTCTATCGCGGCAACGCTACGGGCGCTTCGAAGTCGGGCTACGGCTTCGATGACATGCTCGAAGAGCTCGGCATGTCGGCGTTGACAAAGGAGCTGTCCGAGGACATAGCGGCCGCCGTGCACGCGGTCGATGAGCTGCCGGACGTGCTGGGCACTGCCCTGGAATCCGACCCCGAGCCGATTCGCCTACTGCACGGAGCCGTCAAGCGCGTGACGGACAAGCTCAAGGGCGAGGTCGTGACGGCCTTGAGCCTGCAGGTGCCTGCGGAAGCAGCCACGGACATCGACTAAGGGCCGCCGCGCTAGCAACATCTGGAGTGCCGCTGGATCAGCGGATCATGCGGGCGAGTACTGTTACAACACCGCTGGCGGGGCCGGATCGAAATCGGGGCGTCTCGTTCACTGTTTTCGGGTGCCTGCTCGCGCTCGTGCCCACGCCGCCCTTGTCCGCGCAGGATGCGGCTCCTTTGCAGGAGCAACCGCCGGCCGCTCCCGAGCCGTTTCCAGCGCCGGCCGTCGAGGAGGAACGCGCACAGCAGCTTCGAGACAGCGATCCCGTCGCCACAGAGTCTGTTGGAGTCGAGGAGCTTGATGCGGTGCTTGACAGCGATCGGGGCGCGCCGGCCGAGCTGGACGACGATCTACTGCGATTGGACACCATTTCCATTCTTGGCGCCAGCGAAGAGATACCCAGTATCGCAGGCTCGGCCCATGTGATCGGCGCCGAGGAACTGGAGGTCTACGAGAGGGACGATATTCATCGCGTCCTCGCTCGTGCACCGGGGGTGTACGTGAGGGGCGAGGACGGTTTCGGTCTGCGACCGAATATCGGGATTCGCGGTGCGAACTCGGAGCGCAGCGCCAAGGTGACGCTGCTCGAGGACGGCGTCATGCTGGCGCCCGCTCCCTATTCGGCGCCGGCCGCCTACTACTTCCCTCTGGTTACGCGTGTAACGCGGGTCGAGGTGTTCAAGGGGCCCGCGTCCATCAGGCACGGCCCGAACACCATCGGAGGGGCTGTCAACCTGGGTACCCGAGCGGTTCCGGAGACGAGCAGCGGCGCGATCGACGCCGCGCTTGGCTCGTTCGGCTACGGCAAGCTGCATGGGCACCACGGCCTGCGCTGCGGCCCCTTCGCGCTGTTGCTCGAGGCCGCGCATCTGCAGAGCGGCGGATTCAAGAAACTCGACGGCCCGGGCAACACCGGCTTCGACAAGAACGAGCTCATGCTCAAGTCGCGCTACCGTTCCGGTTCCCGATCCGGTCTCTTGCACCAAATAGAGCTCAAGCTGGGCTTTGGGGACGAACGATCCCACGAGACCTACCTCGGTCTCACGGATTCCGACTTCCAGGCGGATCCGCTTCGACGCTACGCCGCGAGCGCTCTGGGCTTGATGGACTGGTGGCGCACCCAGGCGCAGGCCAGTTATCTGATTGGGGTGGGGGATGGCTTCGAATTGCGTGCCACTGCCTACCGTCACGACTTCCGGCGCGCCTGGAGGAAGCTCGTTGGCTTTGATTCTGGGGCACCCCCTCTCGCCGACGTGCTCGCGAACCCGGATTCGGGACGGACCGCAGTCTACTACCGGGTGCTGACCGGCCAGGGGGATTCCCTGCATCCGAGCGAGACGCTGCTGATCGGCAACAACGACCGGCGCTTTGTTTCTCAGGGGCTGCAGTTTCGCGGCCGATGGAGCGGCGAGCTCGGGTCCCTAGTGCACCGCTTGCAGTTCGGTGCCCGCATTCATCAGGATTCGGTGCGCCGCGATCAGACCGCGCGGCCGTATTCGATGCGGGATGCCCAGCTCGCGCGTGTCACCGCGGAGCCCCCCCGGGTGCTTCGGCGTGATCGGGCCGCCACGACGGCAGTCGCTTTGTACCTGCACGAAACGCTGGAGCTGGCTTCGCTGTCGCTGGCCCCTGGGGTCCGCGTGGAACTGATCGACACGGAGCTCGGTGGGGATGCCGGTCCGGATCGGCTCCCAGTCGCGCGACAGCGCTCGGACGCCGTCGTGTTGCCCGGGCTCGGAGTACACTACCAGGTGCTGCCCGAGCTCGGCGTCCTTGCGGGCCTTCACCGTGGCTTCAGCCCCGCCGCACCAGGTCAGCCCGAGGTCGTCGAACACGAGACCGCGATCAACTACGAGCTCGGAGCCCGAGTGCTTGTCGGGCAGAGCCGGTTGGAGCTTATGGGGTTCGCGAGCGACTACCGTAATCTCACAGCCACCTGCACCGCCAGCGCCGGCTGTCGTCCCGAAGCGGTCGGCGTCCAGTACAATGCAGGCAGCGTTGTGGCCTACGGCTTGGAGCTGGGAGCGGCGCAAGGCTTGGACGCCGGCGATAGCGTGGCCGTGAACGTCGAGCTGAACTACACGCTGACGCTTTCACGCTTCCGCACCAGTTTCAGCTCGCCCTATCCGCAGTTCGGGGAGGTGGAGCGCGGCGACGAGCTACCCTACGTGCCAAGGCATCAAGGCTTGCTTGCCCTGGAGCTTCACGGGGCGGGCTGGAACGCAAGTCTGGTAGGTCGTCATGCCTCGAGGATGCGAGACACGGCCGGCCAGGGCAGCGCCGCGAGCGCCGTGCTCACGGATGCGCGCTGGTTGCTGGACCTCGCGCTCGGAGCCGATTTGTGGCAGGGGGCCCAGGCGTACCTCACGATCAACAACGCGCTGGACCACCGCTACATCGCCTCGAGGCGACCCTTCGGTGCCCGTCCGGGCAGGCCCCTGCAGCTCTTACTGGGGCTGAAGCAGGCCTTTGGCCCGTAGCGGGGCCTATTCAGCCGACGCTTCGCCAGCCGAAACCTGGCACGAAGTTGTGGCCGCCGTCCGCCCCGTTGACAGCCTGAATTCCCTCGGCTATCCAAGCGCCCAACCTGACGGACAGGCTTGCCGGCTGGACCCCAAGGGCCCGGCAGGGTGAGCGCAAGCGCTGCGCTGCAGCTGTCGGTCGGCTGGCTGCAACGAAGCGCAGCAGAGGACAGACTCGATATGGATTCACTGGTGTTCGCCGCTCCGGGTGCCGGACTGCTGGCGCTGTTGTTTGCGTACGCCAAGGCCTCCTGGGTGGTCAAGCAGGACGCAGGTTCCGAACACATGCAGGAGATCGCCCAGCGCATCCGGGAGGGTGCGATGGCGTTTCTGGCACGTGAGTACAAGGTGCTCGCTGTCTTCGTGCTCATGGTCGCGATCCTGTTGGTCGCGGGTAACCTGGGGGAAGGCCGAAGCCCGGTTATTGCCGTGTCGTTCGTGGCGGGCGCGCTGGCGTCGGGTCTTGCAGGCTACTTCGGCATGCGGGTGGCCACCAACGCGAACGTACGCACCACGGCGGCGGCCCGCTCTGGTTTGCCGGCTGCGCTCAAGGTGGCGTTTTCGGGCGGCTCGGTGATGGGTATGAGTGTGGTGGGCTTGGCCGTGATCGGCCTCGGAGCGCTCTACCTCGTCTATAGCCGCGTGTTCGAGCTCAACCTGGCGATTAGGGTCCTGACGGGCTTCTCGATGGGAGCTTCGTCGATCGCGCTCTTCGCTCGCGTCGGTGGAGGAATCTACACCAAGGCCGCGGATGTGGGTGCGGACCTCGTAGGCAAGGTCGAGTCGGGTCTGCCAGAGGACGATCCACGCAATCCCGCAGTCATCGCGGACAACGTGGGCGACAACGTCGGCGACGTTGCCGGCATGGGCGCCGACCTGTTCGAGTCGTACGTGGGTGCGATCATCGGCGCCATGGTGCTTGGGCTGGGCTTCGAAGCAGTCAGCTCCGGTCAGCACATCGGGCCTGTGCTGCTACCGCTGGTCGTCGCAGCGGGGGGCATCGTCGCCTCGATGGTGGGCGTCCTGTTCGTCCGCGTCGGCGAGGGTCAAGACCCCCAAAGGGCTCTGGACCATGGCGCGTACGGCGCAGCAGGCGCGATGGCCCTGGCGACCTTCGGCCTGGCCAAGCTGCTGTGGCCCGAGGGCGGCACTCAGGCAGCAGGGGGCGTGCTGGTAACTTGGACCGACGTGGGTGTGGCCACGGTGATCGGTCTCGTGATCGGCCTCGCGGTCGCTTTTGTCACCTCCTACTACTGCTCGATGGGTAAGGCACCGGTCGACAGCATCGCCGAGCAGTCCAAGACCGGGATGGCCACGAACATCATTGCCGGGCTCGGCATCGGCATGCAGTCGACCGCGGTCCCCATGCTGCTGATCGCCGCGGGCGTCGTGTGGACCAGCCAGGTGGCCGGCCTTTACGGTGTGGCCGTTGCGGCGCTCGGCCTGCTCTCGACTACGGGCATCCAGCTGGCCGTGGACGCCTATGGACCGATCGCAGACAACGCCGGCGGCATAGCCGAGATGTCGCACCAGGAACCCGACGTGCGCGCCACTACCGACCGGCTCGACGCGGTGGGCAACACCACGGCGGCCATCGGCAAAGGATTCGCCATCGCCTCTGCGGCCATGACCGCGCTGGCGCTTTTTGCGGCCTTCCGCCAGGAAGCCGGCATCGCTGGCATCGATCTGTCCAAGCCGAAGGTCATGGCAGGGCTGTTTGTCGGAGGCATGCTGCCCTTCCTGTTCTCCTCGCTTGCCATGAAGGCGGTCGGCGAGGCCGCCATGGAGATGATCGAAGAGGTGCGGCGCCAGTTTCGTGAGATCAAGGGCCTGCTGGACGGCGAGGCCAGGCCGGATACCGCGCGCTGCGTGGATATTTCAACCAGTGCGGCCATCAAGCGCATGGTGGCGCCCGGTGCACTCGCGATCGTCACCCCGGTCGTCGTCGGCTTCGGCCTCAAGGCAGAGGCACTCGGCGGGTTGC
Source organism: Pseudomonadota bacterium (assembly GCA_022361155.1). Lineage (NCBI taxonomy): Bacteria > Pseudomonadati > Pseudomonadota > Pseudomonadota bacterium. The sequence goes on along the minus strand of JAKSBK010000099.1, from coordinate 2,238 downwards.
TCGCCGGAGTGACCGTGGCGGGGGTGCTCATGGCGATCTTCATGTCGAATGCAGGGGGCGCCTGGGATAACGCCAAGAAGTCGTTCGAGGGTGGCGGCTTCAAGATGAAGGACGGCTCCCTGCAAGAAAAGGGCTCCGACGCCCACAAGGCAGCGGTGGTGGGCGACACGGTCGGCGACCCCTTCAAGGATACGGCGGGCCCCTCGCTCAACATCCTGGTCAAGCTGATGAGCGTTGTCGCGCTCGTCATTGCCCCGCTGTTGTAGGCCCGTGCTGGATGAAGAAGGCGCCGAGACCCGTCGTTGTGACCTGCTCGAGGCGCTCGCAGCGCAAGCCGGCGCAGATTTGCGAGACGATTCTCGATCTCGCGAACTGGCCCAGCTTCGAGGGCTCGGGTCCGGTTCCGGGTATTCGCGAGGCCCGCTATCTCGCCAGACCCGCGGGGCTCGTGGGCACCCGCATCGGGGTCATCAATGCCGATGGCAGCTCCCACGTCGAAGAGATCGTGCAGGCCACCCAAGACAGGTCGCTCTCGTTACGTATCGGCGAATTCTCGGCACCCGCATCGTGGCTCTTCAGCCACTTCCTCGAGCACTGGCGATTCACGTGCAGCGGTGATGCTACCGAGATCGAGCGCACCATGGAGCTTTATCCGCGTCACCCGCTGACGCGACCCCTCGTGTTGCTCATCGCGCGCTACCTGCACCGCGCCCTGGAGCAGCAGCTCCGGACGCTGCTCGGGGTCAGCGCAAGAATAACTCACGCGTTTCGCTAAGAGCCCGTCCAAGGCCCTAAGCACCTAACTTCTGCCGGAGCCGGGCAGCGGCTTCCTCAGGAAAGACGGTCTTGGTGGCGATCCCGGATCCAAGCTCGAAGCCGGCGAGGGTTGCCGTCCTCGGCCGAATCTGCAAGTGCCAGAGGTAGTAGGGACTCGTTTCGTGTGCGAGCGGTGCGGTGTGCAGCATGTAGTTGAACGCGGGTAGTTCGAGAGCTCGGTCCAGGGCCAGCAGCGTGGAGCGCAAGAGGCCGGCGAGCTCGAGGCGCTCCGCGCTCGACGTCGCGCCGAAGGCAGCTTGCTGCGCTTTGGGTGCGATGCGCACCTCGTACGGGGCGACCGATGCGAAGGGACAGTAGGCAACGAATCGGTCGGTCTCGCTCACGACGCGCTCTCGAGCCCTTAGCTCGGCCTCGATCGCATCGAGCTGGAGGCAGCGCCCGGTATGCTCGAAGTGCTTGCGGGCGCGCGCGATCCGGTGCTGTAGCTCGAGCGGCGCCACCTGCGTGGCCATCAGCTGCGAGTGGGGATGTACCAGCGAGGCCCCGGCGCTGACGCCGCAGTTCTTGAACACGAGTACGTAGGCTACTCGCGGGTCCGAGCGCAGCTCCGCATAACGCGCGCTATAGGCGTCGAGGACAGCTGCCACTTCACCAAGGCTCAGCTCGGCCATGCGCGGCTCGTGCCCCGGCCCCTCGACGATCACTTCATGGTGACCGTATCCTCTGTGCTCCCGCAGCAGCGGGGTGTTACACGCTTGCTCCGCGCTTTGGGCAGGCGACAGCAGCGCGAACTTGTTTGGCACCACCCGCACGCTCCACGGCGCGCGGCAATCGGCTGGGATCCGTAGCAGTTCCGGTGGCGTGCGGGACTCATGCCCCGGACACAGGGGGCAGTCCTCCCGGGTCGCGGGCTTGCCTGCAACTTGCTGTGGCCGCCGCTCCCGGACTGGCGCTAGGATCACCCAGTCGCCGCTGGCGGCATCCTGTCGCAGCACGGACACGCTAGAGCGCCGATCGGTTAGCATGCGTCAAGGAATCCAATTCTGACCGAGCCTCGCAACCCATCCTCGACCCAAGGCTGGCACGAATCAAGGCGCGGCTCGAGACACGTGCTGCCAGCTGGGCAGCGGCGGCGCTTCAAAGAGTGGGTGCCGGTGCTGCATTCCCTTTCGCTTGACATGCAGGTTTTTCCGAGCGAATGTCCGTTTTGTATGCGATTGTAGCATGCTGGCGACTCGGTGGGCGCCTCACGGCCAGGGTCCGCGAGCACGGGGCACGTGTGGAGAAAGCAAGGCCGTGCGGAGGAAGCGAGGCCACGCGGGCGAGCATCGATTGGGTTTGCCATCAGCCTTGGATTGGAAGGGAATGAAAGTGCAACAATACTTTATAGTTACGCCGCGTGACCGTAACTTCTCAAAAAGTGGTGGCGATGGAATTGGGGCAGGGGCTGAAAAAGGGGAT
>JAKSBK010000098.1 GCA_022361155.1 Pseudomonadota bacterium | reverse complement strand
CATACCGTCGGGCAGATGCTCCTGAACGGCGTCGACCAGGCTGACCAACTTCTCCGGCCTGCTTTGACGCAAGCTCTCGCTGCCAGCAAGGTCGCGACCGCGTCCAGGGAGCAGCCGGTTCGCCTACGGGTTGGTGGGCTGCCCCCCAGCTGGCCACTCGCCGGCCCCGCTGCCGTTCGAATAGCGGAAGCCGTCGTCGACCGCTTCGACCGAGTAGAACAGCGAATAGATGTCATTGCCGACTGTCTCCTCAGGTAGCACGTTGATGCTGAGCCAGAAGAGCTGGTTCGGCGTGCATTTCACATCGAGCGGCGCATTGGCGGTCGTGCCACCGCCTAGTGGAGTCAGGTCCACCCGCTTGGTCACAAGAGCAGGGCCGGTCCCAGGCGGGTTCCTGACCGAGCATCGGACGCCGGGGTCGGACCAGCAGTAGTCGAGCACGATCCTGGTCGTGCGAGGGTACCAGACGGCCGGTCGCTCTCCGTGGGCGGCACGCGGGCAGTCGCAGACCCTTGACCAGGACTGGCGTTGCGCTGTCCATCGTGGTCCCGTCACCGAGCTGCCCCGAGCGGTTGAAACCCCAGCAGGTGAGCTCACCGGTGCTCAGCCGCGCGCAGCTGTGGCCGCCACCGGCGGCGATCTCGACCGCATCGGTGACCCCAGCAACGGCCACCGGCGTTGACTTGTCCAGCGTCGAGCCATCGCCGAGCTGGCCAAACTCGTTGCGACCCCAACACCGCACCTGGCCGCTACGCAAGCGCGCGCAGGTGTGCCTCTCGCCAGCACTGATCTCGACGGCGTACCCGAGCTTGGTCACGATCACGGACACCCGGCTACGGTCCGCGTCCCATCGCCGAGCTCGCCAAACTCGTTGTGGCCCCAGCACTTCACCTGCCCGTTTTGCAAGCGCGCGCAGGTGTGGTGGATCCCCGCGCTGATCTGGACGGCAGCGGCGACGTGCAGGATCGGCAGCGGCGTGGTGGTGCCATCTAGGCTGCCGATGCCCAAGTGGCCGGCGTTGTTGATGCCCCAACAGAGCACCTCGCCCGTGCGCCGGAGGGCGCAGCTGGCGCCGAGCTTCACTGCCACGCCCGTTGCGTCGCGGATACCGGTGACGAACACGGGCGGCTGGGGAACCAAGGCGAAGGTGCCGTTGCCAAGCTCGCCACCGCGGTTGTCGCCCCAGCACATGACCTGGCCGCTGGCGAGGCTCGCGCAGATGTGGGTGACCGCCAAGCTGAGCGCGGCCGCGTTCCTCACGCCTTGGACGAGCGCGGGCCTGGCACCGGCCATCTGGCCAAAGGTGTCGTCGCCCCAGCACAGGAGCTCGCCCGTCTGGATGGGGGCGCAGGTCCCGTTGGCGCCGGCCGCAACGTCGAGCGCGCTCGTGACCAGGGCGCTGACCGGCTCGCTGCTCGCCATTTCGGTGCCATCACCGAGCTGACCCACATGGTTCCGGCCCCAGCAGCGGACCTCGCCTGTCTCGAGACGCGCGCAGGTGTGGCCCCAGCCCGCCGAGATGCCCTCTTCGCAGGGCGGCCCGCAGTGAAGACCCTCGTCCACCGAGCCGTCGCAGTCGTCATCCATCCCGTTGCAGCGCTCCACACCGGGCTCGATGCCCGTGCAGCCTTGCCACGCGCCGGACGCGCAGCTCTCGATGCCTGGCGTGCAGACGCCCACGTTGCTGCCGCAGGGCCGGGCGAGCGACTCGTCGGTCCTGGCGTCGCAGTCGTCGTCCACCCCGTTGCAGCGTTCGGCGGCCGGGCCCACGGCGCTGCAGTCCTGCCACCTGCCGGTCACGCACGTCTCGCTGCCCGCCTTGCATGCGCCCGCGTCCATGCCGCAGGGCCGGGTGAGCGACTCGTCCACGCTGCCGTCGCAGTCGTCGTCCATCGCGTTGCAGCGCTCCAGGCTCGGGGTACGCGAGCCCGTACACGAAGCCCATGCGCCGGTTTCGCAGTTTTGGATGCCGGCCTTGCACGCACCAATGTTCGAACCGCACGCGCGCGTGGTTCCCGTCACGCATTCGCACCCTTCGTCCACAGCTCCATCGCAGTCCTCGTCGAGTAGACCATCGCAGGCCTCGAGCGCGGGTCCGATAGCGCTGCAGCGCTCCCAGGCGCCCGCCGCGCACATTTCGCTGCCGGCTTCACACGCGCCCACCACGCTGCCGCAGGCTTGGTTCAGCGCTTCGTCGACCATCCCGTCGCAATCGTCGTCCACCCCGTTGCAGCGTTCAGCGGCTGGGCCTACCGCGCTGCAGCCTTGTCACACGCCGGCCATGCACACCTCGCTGCCGGCCTTGCATGCGCCTGTAGCGCTGCCGCACGCCCGGCTCAGCACTTCGTCGACCATCCCGTCGCAGTCGTCGTCGACCGCGTTGCACTTCTCGCTCTCGGGCACACATGCGTCAGAGGATGCACCATCGGGCGCGCTAGCATCGGGGGCGCGCCCATGCAGGTGGCTCCTGCTGCAGCCAGCAAACGCTGCGAGCAGGATCGCAAGAAAAACAGCAGCCATCCCTGAGCGCATCGCTTCCCTCCTCCGGAGTCTGGCCGAAAGGAAGCACGCGCGCTTCGTTCCGCCCTAGTCCCCACGAGTCGTAGGCTCGACGGCCGCATCTGGCAACCTCGGACAGCGGGCGAATCCCGTGGTCGGATTCCAGACGATGCCAAACATGCAGGCCCGGTGGCCGGGACGTTTTGCGGGGGCGTAGCGCGTGCCAACCCGCATCCAAGCTCACTCGCCGGGTTGGCGCGCGCGTCGAGGCCGGCGTGCGTGCGCGCCTGGGCTCAGCTCGTGGGCTTGATTGCCGCGCGCACATCGTGCACGCCGGCCGACCCCGCAAAACGTCCCGGCCACCGGGCCGACCCGGCGCCAGTGCACCCTGCTCACTGCCGTTCACTCCAAGAACACCTGCAAGAGTGCTCAACGGGAGCTTCCGGTCCGAAGAGCGCCCCTACGTCCAGCGGGTTGCGTGCCAGTGCTTCTTGCCGCGCCGGAGCAGGATCGTGTGCGCGTGCAGCAGATCGCTCGAGGTCAGCACGTGGCCAGGCTCCGCGCGGGTGCCATTGATCGCGATCGCCCCGCCGTCCAAGAACTGGCGCGCCTCGCGTTTGGACCTGACCAGGGAGGTCCGTGGCAGCAGATCCACCAAGCGCACGCCAGCTTGCAGCAACGACGCCTCGTGGCTCGAGTGCGGCACGTCGGCGAATACGTCTTGCAGCATTTGCTCGCTCAGCTCGCGCAGGTCGGCACCGAAGAGCGCTTGGCTGGCGGCTTCGGCTTTGCGGAGCTCGTCCTCACCGTGCACCAACGTCGTGAGCTCGCGAGCCAAGGTGCGCTGCGCCATTCGCTCGTGGGGCCGCGCTTGCTGCTGCCGGGCGATCTGCTCGATCTCGGCCTTGCCCAACATCGTGAACCACTTAAGCAAGCCCACTACGTCGGCGTCGTCCGCGTTGAGCCAGAACTGATAGAACGCGTAGGGGCTCGTGTGTGCCGCGGACAGGAAGATCGCGTTGTTGCCGCTCTTGCCCATCTTCTTGCCGTCAGCAGCAGTCAGGAGCGGCGCGGTCAAAGCGAAAGCGCGGTCGCCTCCGCCGGGCCCACGCCCGACCTTGCGGTGAATCGTGTCGATACCCGACACGATATTGCCGTACTGATCCGAGGCTGCCATTTGGACCGTGCAGCTCTGCGTTCGATACAGGTGCCAGAAATCGTATGCTTGAAGCAGCATGTAGCTGAACTCGGTGTAGCTGATTCCCTGCTCGCGGTTGCGCAGCCTCTCACGCACCGAGTCCTTCTGGATCATGGCGTTGACCGAGAAGTGCTTTCCGATGTCGCGCAGCACCTCGACAAAGGTCAGGCTCTCGAGCCAGTCGGCGTTGTCGACCAGCACGGCCGCGTTCGGCAGCTGGGGAGAGAAGTCGAGCAAGCGCTCCAGGATGCGGCGTTGCGCAGCGGCGTTGGCCTCGACCTGGCCGCGGCTCAAGAGCTGGCGTTCGCTGTCCTTTCCGGACGGGTCCCCGATCAGCCCCGTGCCCCCTCCGAGCAGCACGATCGGCTTGTGGCCGGCTCGCTGCCAGTGCCTTAGGAGCATGATGGGAACCAGGTTGCCGACCGTCAGGCTGTCCTTGGTCGGGTCGAAACCGCAGTAGCCCACCCTGCCCGGCGTCTCCAGGTGCCGGGCGAACTCGTGGCCCCCGGTATGCTGGTGCAGCAGGCCTCTCCAGGCCAGCTCGCCAACAAGCCCCTCGGCCGCGCACGATGCTCGCGAGTCGCCCATGGCCAACGCAATAGCACAATCGAACCGGGTGTCGCGGAACGGAAGACGTAGCCCTCGCGCTTCGGACCCTACGGCTTGCTGCGGCGCTGCAGCTCGCGCACGCGCTCGCCCACCCGTGCTACCGCGGCCGGATCCGAGCCTCGCACCACCCGGATGTACTTGCGGTAGGTGTCGATGGCCTCGGTCGTTCTGCCGAGTCGCTCGTAGCACGCCGCGAGATCGTACAGGGCGCCCTTGTGGGCGGGTCTGCGTGCGAGCAGCCTGACGTAAGCGGGCACCGCACGCGCGAACTGCTCGCCACCACGCAGCGAAACCGCGAGATTCAACAGGAATCGATCCGAATCGGGCTGCAGATCCACGGCGCGCTGCAACGCCACCACTGCCTCGTCGTAGCGGCGCTGGCGGCGCAGGGCCACACCCAGGTTGTTGTGCAGGCCAGCGTCGTTCGGGATGCGTTCGAGGGCTGCGCGCAGCAGATCAATCGCTTCGGCCGACTTACCGGTTCGGGCCAGGAGGGAGCCGAGGTTGGCCACGCTCGAGGCGTCGACGGGGTCGAGCACGATGGCCTGCTCAAGCAACGATCGAGCCTCGGTGTGGCGCTTGAGCCGCAGCGCCACCGCACCGGCGAGCGCGTACGCAGGAGCATGACCCGGAGACTGCCCGATCACCTTCTTGAACTCGCCGAGCGCGGCTTCAAGGTCCCCGGTCCTCCGAAGCAACGATCCCAGCGTGAAACGGGCTGCTGCGTGCGCGGGTCGCAGCCCGAGGGCGGTCCGGGCCTCTTGGATGGCGGCGCCGAGCCGGCCTTCGCGCTTGTGGGAGAGGGCAAGCCTGTAATGAACCTCCGCCTCGTCCGCCTGTGCGGGCTCTGCGAGCGCGACCCATGCAAAGCACAGGGAGGCCACAAGCAGCGCCCGTCTCGCCGTCATTCCAAAAAGCTTGCCGATCTTCACCGCCGAGTCAACAACGCTGCAGCGATCCGGCATCGCCGAATCCTCGACGATAAGGGCCCGCGGAAGAATAACTCGGGTGTTTCGGTGAGGACTGGGCGCCGCTGGCGAGGCGCGACGACGAGGAGTATTGGGGATACTTCGACGAGGAGCAACATAGCCGGCGGTGGTCAGAACCGGCGAAATGGATGAGTTATTCTTCCGCGGGCCCTAAGGGCCCCCGCTCAGTGCTGGTCGCGGTATTCCCCCATGCGCCAGGCGCGGCCTACTTCCTCCGCCACCGCACCAACGTCCGGGACCGGGCAGCGCGAGAGCATGACCCGTGCAACCTCCGCGGCGTCGTCGCTGCCAAGCACCATGGCCTGTGCGATGTTGTTGGCCCGCTCCCTAGCCAAGGTCGATCCCAGATAAGGCTGCAGCGTCTGGCTGACGCGGTCCCGCCGGGCATGGATTTGGTTGAGTCCCATGGCGCGCCTCAATAGCCTCGATAACACCCTCGATCGGAGTCCAGCCGTATCATCTGTGCCATGACACTACCATTCGTATACCGTCATGCGCAAGAGGTTCACATGCAATTTTCTTGTGGCAGAAAAACACCGGATCGTGAAGGGATGGGACCATAGCTCCCACACTACCGCACGCGCAACCCCGAATTCGAGGTACAAGCAAAGAATGGCTTCGGCCCACGGACCCAAGGAGCTGCACAGCCAAAAGGCTGACGGTTGGTCGGACTGGAGATGGCAGCTGCGCCACGCGGTGTGCAGCGTGGAGCAGCTCGAATCGCGACTGGATCTCTCGCAACCGGAGCGTCTAGGTGCGCAGCGCGCGCTAGCGGGCGGCTTTCCCCTGGCGGTCACACCCTACTACCTGGCGCTGTGCGACCGCACGGATCCTGGCTGCCCGATCCGGCTGCAATGCGTGCCGAGGATCGACGAGGCCAACGCGATGGCAGGCGATCTGGAGGACCCGTTGGGCGAGCGGGCCCACGAGGTCGCACCCAACCTGATCCAGCGCTACCCCGATCGGGCGCTGCTGTTGGCCACCGATCGATGCGCCGTGTACTGCCGCTTTTGCACCCGTTCGCGCATGGTGGGAGGCGGTGGAGGCACGCGTTCGCTCGCCAAGCTGGCGCCGGCCTTCGCGTACCTGCGGGCTCACCCCGAAATCCAGGACGTGATCGTATCGGGAGGCGATCCCCTGGTGATGTCGAGCAGCCGGTTGGCCGAGCTGCTGGACCAGCTGGCAGCCATAGACTCGGTACTGTTCGTGCGCATGGCCACCCGCACGCCGGTCACGCTGCCTCAGCGCGTGACCCCCCGACTATGCCAGAGCCTGCGCAGGCACCCTGCAACCTGGATCATGACGCACTTCAACCATCCCCGCGAACTGACTGCCGAGGCGCGCGAGGCGTGCGCCATGCTTTGCGATCATGGCCTGCCGGTGATGAACCAGACCGTGCTGCTGCGCGGCGTCAACGACGATGCCCCCACCCTGGCGGCGCTGTTCCGCGGCCTGGTGCGATCACGGGTTCGGCCCTACTACCTGCTGCAGATGGACCCGGTGCGCGGCAGCGGTCACCTGCGCACTCCGCTTGCGCGCGGCATCGAGATCATGTCCGAGCTGCAAGGCCGCCTGAGCGGCATCGCGCTTCCAAAGCTCATCGTCGACACGCCTGGAGGTCGAGGCAAGGTACCGGTCGGGCCCGAATACATCGTTGCCCGCGCGCCCGGCCGCACCACGCTGCGTACCCCGCGAGGAGAGCTGGTCGACTACCTCGATCCCGCGGCCCTTGCCGTCTAGCCGATCCCACGGCCCTTGCTGCCTAGCCGATCCCGTCTATGCCGTGCCCGAGTCCCTCGCCCCGGGACCGAGCAACCGAGGCCGGGAGGCCGGTTGCACCCTTGGACCCGAAGGTCAATCGTGCTAAAGGAGCGCGGCTGCTTGTTCGGGCCAGCGGCGCGCGTAGACACCGCGTGCGGCGGTACACGCCGCGTACTGGGGGCGCGGAACGCCCCGCGCCGCTCGGCAGGTTCGACAAGTTCGACAGGTTCCACAAGTTCCACAAGGAGGTCTCGTTTTCGATGTCCGAGCTCGTTCAGATCGGGATCGGTGGTCACCGTGAGGGCTTCCGGGCCACCGAACGCAGGGACAGCTGGTGGAGCGGACCGGCCGCGTTCGTTTGCCTGTTTTCGGGGTTCGTGGTGTACACCACCTGGGCGGCGCTGCAGGGCGATCACTATTTCCACGGGTCCTACCTGTCGCCCTTCTACTCGCCCGTGCTCTTCACCAAGATCGGCGTACCGGGTGCCGCGCCCGCAGACCATGCCTGGCTCGGAACCTGGCCATCGTGGTGGCCGAGCTTCCTGCCGGCATCGCCGGCCCTGCTGATCCTGTTCTTCCCGGCCGCGTTTCGCGCCACCTGCTACTACTACCGCAAGGCGATCTACCGCTCGTTTGCCGCCACCCCTCCCGCATGTGCGGTCGGAGGCATCGGCCAGTCCCGCTACGACGGCGAGACGGGTCTGTTGCTCTTCATGAACCTGCACCGATACGTGCTGTATCCCACGCTGCTGTATCCGGTGGTTCTCTACTACGATGCGTTCGTTTCGTTCTTCCGCTACGGAGAGTTCGGCGTTGGGGTCGGCTGCTTCGTGCTGCTGATCAACGCCACGCTGATCACGGGCTACACCTGCGGCTGCCATTGCTTTCGCCACCTGGTCGGCGGCCGGCTCGACAGCTACTCGAGCAGCGGGTCCGGCAAGACGCGCTTTCGGCTTTGGGAAAAGGTGTCCCAGCTGAACGCGAATCACGCGCAGTGGGCCCTGGTCAGCATGGTATGGGTCGGTTTGACGGATCTGTACGTGCGCTTGGTCTCCATGGGATACCTGGCCGACCTCAACAGCTGGGATTGACCCCATGAGCGATGCAGCGGAGCTACAGACCTTCGAGCACGACGTGCTCGTCATCGGCGCGGGCGGCGCGGGCCTGCGCGCCGCGATCGAGTGCTCCAAGCTCGGCCTCGACACCGGGCTGGTCTCCAAGTCGCTCCTGGGCAAGGCCCACACCGTGATGGCGGAAGGGGGCATGGCCGCGGCCTTGGGCAATACCGATCGGCGCGACAACTGGAAGATCCACTTCCGCGACACGATGCGTGGAGGCAAATTTCTCAACGTCTGGCGCATGGCGGAGCTGCACGCCAAGGAGGCCCCGGATCGCGTGCGCGAGCTCGAGGAGTGGGGTGCGGTGTTCGACCGCACCGAGGATGGTCTCATCAGCCAGCGCAACTTCGGGGGGCACCGTTTCCCGCGCCTGGCGCACGTAGGTGACCGCACCGGGCTCGAGCTGATCCGGACGCTGCAGCACTACGGAGTGCACCAGGGCATGCACGCGCACATGGAGTGCAAGATCCTCGGGCTCCTCACGGATGGCGAGCGCATCGCAGGCGCCCTCGGCCTGTGGCGCGAGCACGGCCGCTTCGTGCTGTTCAAGGCCAGGGCGATCATCATGGCCACGGGTGGTGCCGGACGCTGCTGGCGGGTAACGTCGAACTCATGGGAATACTCGGGGGATGGCTACGCGCTGGCCTATGACGTGGGCGCCGAATTGATGGACATCGAGTTCACGCAGTTCCACCCAACAGGTATGGTCTGGCCCCCCTCGGTGCGCGGCACCTTGGTCACTGAAGGCGTGCGCGGCGACGGCGGCATCCTGAAGAACAACAAGGGCGAGCGCTTCATGTTCGGCTACATACCGGAGCGCTTCGCTCCGGAAACGGCTGACAGCGAAGAAGAAGCGGCACGCTGGCTCGCGGGCGACAAGAATGCCCGGCGCCCGCCCGAGCTGCTTACGCGCGACGTCGTAGCTCGCTCGATCAGGGCGGAGGTGCTTGCCGGACGGGGCTCGCCACACGGTGGCGCCTTCCTCGACATCGCGTCGCGGGTGCCGGCCGAAGCCATCAAACGCAAGCTCCCGTCGATGTACCACCAGTTCAAGGAGCTGGCAGGCGTCGACATCACCAAGGAGCCGATGGAAGTCGGCCCGACGCTACACTATTTCATGGGCGGCATCCGCGTGGATGCCGACAGCCAAATGACCCGCGTACCCGGCCTGTTCGCGTGCGGGGAGGCGTCGGCAGGCATGCACGGCGCGAACCGTCTCGGTGGCAATTCGCTCTCGGACCTGATCGTTTTCGGGCGCCTGGCCGGGGTAGGCGCCAAAGAGTACCTGGACCGGCTCGGCAGCACCCCGCAGCCCGACGCCGGGCAGATCGAGCGGAGCAAGCGCGAGGCGACCGACATACTCAACCGCGAAACCGGTGCCAACCCCTTCGTGGTTCACGAGAAGCTGCAGGAAATGATGCAACGTTACGTGGGGATCGTGCGGATCGAGGACGAGCTCGAGACCGCGATCGACGAGCTCGCCAAGCTGCGGGTCGAGGCCGCGACGGCAAAGGCCCACGCCGCCCCCCAGTTCAACGCGGGTTGGCACGAGGCGCTCGACCTGAGCAGCCTGTTGACGGTCTCCGAGGCGGTCACCCGTGCCGCCCTGATGCGCCGGGAAAGCCGCGGAGCGCATAGCCGGATCGACTACGAGGGTGAGCGCGACGAGTGGCTCAAGTACAACATCGTGATCCGGAAACAACCCGACGGCAGCATGGACGTGCGCAAAGAAGAGCGCCCCGAGGCTCCACCGGAGCTCGCCAAGATCGCCCACGCGACCTTGGACCAGCTGGAGGGCGGTCATGTCTAATCCCCTGCGTCAGCGGCATCTTCCGTCATTCAGCGCGGAGTCGGCGTGTCTGGCGAGGAGAAGCGGCGCCGGAATGGCAACGCTGTTTCAAGGAGCTGGCCGCTGGGCGGCCGGCGCAGGCAGACACGCTGAGGGCGGGTTGAATGATGGGAGATGCCGCTGATGCAGGGGACCAAGCGCAGTTTTCGGATCTGGCGGGGTAACTCCAGCGGCGGCCAGTTCAAGAACTATGAGATCGAGGTGGACACGGGCATGGTGGTGCTTGACGCCGTGCACCGCGTGCAGGCCGAGCATGCCACCGATCTGGCCGTGCGCTGGAACTGCAAGGCCGGCAAGTGCGGCTCTTGCAGCATGGAGATCAACGGCAAGCCAAGGCTCGCCTGCATGAACCGCCTGAGCGACTACCCCGACGGCGAAACGATCACCATCCAGCCCATCAAGACCTTTCCCGTTATCAAGGATCTGGTCTGCGACGTGTCGTGGAACTTCAAGCAGCTCAAGCGGATACCGCCCCTGAAGCCCAAGCCACGCGACGCCGATGGCAACTACCGCATGCGACAACAAGACGTCGAGCGCATTCAGGAGTTCCGCAAGTGCATCGAATGCTTCTTGTGCCAAGACGTCTGCCACGTGCTGCGCGATCATGATCAGAAAGAGCGTTTTGTGGGCCCGCGCTTCATGATCCATCTCGCCAACCTGGAGATGCATCCTCTCGACTGCGACGACCGCATTCCTCAAGTCAAAAACGAATTCGGCTCCGGTATGTGCAACATCACCAAATGCTGCGCGGAAGTGTGCCCGGAGTCCATCAACCTGACCGATAACGGCATCATTCCCATCAAGGAGCGCGTGGTCGACCGCTTCTACGATCCCATCATGATGCTGCTGCGCAAGCGCCAATCCAAACGGGCCTGACATCCCGTGCTCGCGCCCCCAGCCGTGCGACCCGGCTGCGTTATCCGCGTAGTCGCCCCCTCCGGAACCTTCCCTGCCGAGGCCTTTCACGCCGGCGTCAGGCGCTTGCGCAAGCGCTACGATGTGCGTTTCGACCAGAGCATCTTCGAACGCAGCGGCTACTTCGCCGGTACGGACGCCCGGCGCGCCGGTGAGCTGCAGCGAGCGATCGAAGATCCGGACGCGCGCGCCATCGTAGCCGCACGTGGTGGCTACGGTTGTACCCGGCTGCTTTCTCTGCTCGACACCGCCGCGATCGCCTGCCAGCCAAAGCTGCTGGTGGGTTTCAGCGATCTCACGGCGCTGCACGTGGCCTGGTCGCGAGCTGGCGTGCGCTCGCTGCACGGGCCCATGGTGTGCAGCCTCGGGCATTGTCCCCAAGCACAGGTGCAACGTTGGATGCGAGCGATCGAGGGGGCGACGCCCGAGCCGTTTCGGGGCCTCGAGCCCTTGAGCGGAGGGGCAGCCGAGGGACTGCTTGCCGGAGGAAATCTGGCGCTGCTGGCTGCGCTCGCCGGCACCCCCTACGCGCCGGCCCTTTCCGGCCGCGTGCTTTTTCTGGAAGACGTCGGCGAGCGTCCCTACCGGGTCGACCGCATGCTCACGAGCCTGTTGCATGCGGGTTGGTTCGACCAGGTGTCAGGGGTGGCCATCGGCGCCTTCCAGGATCTGCCCGGAGCTGACGGTATAGGGGTGCGGCACGTGCTGCGAGAACGACTGGGCTCGCTGGGCAAGCCCACGCTGATGGGTGTTCCCGCCGGCCACGTGGACGACAACCACGAGCTGCCGCTGGGCTCGCCTGTCACGCTGGATGCCGACAGCGGGACCCTGCACTTTCATGAACCGTCAGTCAGCGAGGCGTAACCCGCGCATGCGCCGTCGCCTGCATGGCTCTCTCGTGTCGGCCAATCCCGATACCCACAGCAAGACGATTGGCTACGTGCTGTGGATCTTTCCGTCGCCAGCCTTGCCGTGCACAGCACCGCTGTCCCTGTACGCTTCGGGCACTTTTCATCGCCCAACAAGGACCGTTGCGGCCGCTCCACCCGCGCCAACGCGCTCGCAAGCCCACCGCCGCGCTCGGCCACGGCGATCCTGGGCCGGCAACCGCGGTCGGTCTCCACCACCCGCGCCAACGCGCTCGCAAGCCCACCGCCGCGCTCGGCCACGGCGATCCTGGGCCGGCAACCGCGGTCGGTCTCCACAGAGCGCCGGTTACTGCAGGTAGTCCAAGGCCCGGAGCCGTGCCTGCTCCTCCGGGCTCAGCTGCACGTTCGCGGGCTCACTGCGCGGTCGGCGCCTGGCCTCATAAGTATCCAGCAGCGCCCCAAGCTGCTTGGCCATCAGAGGCCGTAGGGCAAGCATATTGCGATGCTCCTGCGGATCCGTCGCGAGCTCGAAGAGCGCGTTGTGGGCTGGCGTGTTGGGATAGCGAATCAGCTTCATCGACCCCTGTACCACGGCCCGAACCTCCCCGTGCTTCGAGTTCTCCGCGAATAGTGGCCGCTCTTTAGGCGGCGGCTCATCCTTTGCCAGCGGCAGGACGAGGCCCTGCACACCAAACGGAATCCCCGCGCCGGCAGCGCGCAGGATGGTGGGCATCACGTCCAGCATGGACACGGGAGTGTTCACCACCCGACCGGGCGGAATCGTTCCCTTCCAATGCATGATCAGAGGGATCGCGATCATCTCTTGGTACAGGGTCCAGCCGTGGCCCAGGCCGGCCCGCGTGGAGGCCGTCGGCTCGCCCAGATGGTCATGGAACTCCTCACCATGGTCCGAGGAGACAATCGTCAGCGCCTGCTCTGGGTTTGGCAGGCGCTGCCAAAGCCAGGCGACAAAGCGGTCGGCGTGGTGGATCTCGCTATCATAGAGCAGCTTCAGATACTCGAGCTTTTCCGGAGTCAGCGTGCGCTTGCGCAGCGGACGGATGTCCAGTCGCGCAAGCTCGGGAAAGCGCCGCTGGTCGGGGGGCCAATGCTGCGCGAAGAACGGCTCACGACGGTTGTAGGCCGCGTGTGGATCGAACAGGTGCAGCCAGAGGAACCAAGGCTTGCTCCCGGACTGCAGCTTCGGCAGCCACTCGTGCACCGTACGCCGGACCGCGCGCAGCGGGCGGAAACCCACGCAGCGGTAGTAATTGAACCCCCGCGCGAAGCCAAAACGGCGAGTGAGATGGCCATTTGCCACGACCCCGAAGGTCCGGTAGCCGACCTTACGCAGTCGCGCCGCAAGCCGGGGCAGCTGCTTGGGAAGCACCTGCTGCCGCACCACCCTGCCCCGTTTGGCGCTGCCGGTGGTCACCCCGTGAACCCCGGGGTAGAGTGAGGTGTGCAGCGAAGCCATGCTCGGCGCGGTCCAGGCCGAGGTCGCGTACGCGTGAACAAACCGCTGCCCCCCGGCCGCCAGCGAACTCAGAAAGGGGCTCGTCTTGCGCGCGTATCCGTAGGCGGGCAGATGGTCCGCTCGCAAGGTGTCGATCGTTATGAGCAGAATATTCGGGCCCGAGGCTTGGGCGCGAAGCGTCCGCTCGGGGGGGGGCGCCGGCACGACCCCGGGGGGCGGCGCCCCGGGCGCTGCGGTCGATGCACCACGACGGGATTCCGACCCAGCTCCCTGTTGCCAGGCGAGGCCGAGCACGGCGCAAACCACCACAAGCCCACCGCCCAGCAGCAAGCTGTACCTACTGCCAATCGCCACCATCCACAGACCACCTAATGTCCTGTATCCGAAATCCCGCACATGATTCGCCGGCCCTTGACACCGCTCACGCCATTGATCGCCGTTTGGCTATCTCCTGGAAACAGCGCTGCACTGCATCGAAATTGGACCGCAGCCTGCGTCGATTCGATGATCCGAGCGTCGCCAATTGCTCGCCGACTTATGTACGTAATCGCGGATGCAGGACACTAACACAACGGCCCGGAAGTCCGAATGGGGCCTACTACAGGGATCTGCAGGCGCCGCTCGAGCGTGCAGAACGCCACGTCGAGACCGTTGCCGATCATGCCCTCTGGATGCGCTTCGCATCGATAGAGTGGCCGGTGTCAAGGACATGCAGTGGTCCCCTACGTCTTCGAGCTCGACGAACCTGGCCTTGTGTTGCGGCCGCCGCCAGATCCGGGCCTCAGGCTGAGCGAGTGCGCCGCTCTTCATGGCTGCGTACACGCTTCGGGATGCGGGCGCCGTGGTGCACAGCCACGCGATGAACGCGCTGCTCGTGACCCTGCTCCATGAGACCGCCTTCCGCTGCAGCCGGCTGGAGATGATCAAAGGCACTCAGGGTCACGGGTATCATGACGAGCTTGTGGTTCCGATCGTCGATAACGCTCCGCACGAGCGCCAGTTGACGGGGCGTATCCGCGACGCCATCCGCCGCCATCCCGATGCGCATGCCGTCTTGGTTCGACGACACGGCGTCTACGTGTGGGGTTCAGACTGGACGCAAGCGAAGAAGCATGCGGAGTGCTACCACTACCTTTTCGAAGCGGCCGTGCGCATGCGGCAGCTCGGCCTGCAGGACTGAGGTTTCGGTGCCGCCGCCGCTCGGCCGGTTGACCGAACGCGGCCGGGGTCTACCTTGCCATAACGGAGGAGCGAAATGGGCATGTGGAGAGCATCGAGATGAACAGGAAGTCGCGCAACCGAGTGCTCGCGTTGACCCTGATCGCGGTCGCGGGCGCCGATCACACCGCCAGCGCTCAGATCTCGCCGTCCCCCGGCGGCTATCCGCCGCCGGCCTCGCCGGCAGCCTCGGTGCCGGCTCCCCCCGGAGCCCAGGCGGGCCTGCCGGCGACCTGTGTCCCAGCCTGCCGGAGCGGCTTTGTCTGTCACAGCGGGCAATGCATCTCCGCGTGTAACCCGCCCTGTCCGGCGGGCTACGCGTGCGGGGCAGGCGGCGAGTGCGTTGCCGCCGGTCCCGGGCCGACTCCTGGCGCGACGTACGGAGGCCAGGCTTCCGTACACTACGGCCCTGGCGCGGTTCCGTTAGGGCCGCCCGGTGGCCAAGGTCGCCGCCACGTTTCCTTTTACCTGCGCTTGGCCGGAGGGTTTGGCGGCGCCGCGGCGAGCCAGACCGACGCGCTGGACGATACGCTCACACTGAGCGGCGCGACCGGCTTTTTTTCCTTCGACATCGGGGGCGCAGTGGCTCCGGACGTGTTGCTGCACGGGCATCTCGCGGGCTTCGCGCTAGCAGAGCCCTGGAGCTCGGGCGACGCCGTACGCAGCACAAGAGTCGAAGGCGCCGAGTTCTCCTTTTTCATGATGGGAGTTGGCGTGACCTATTTCGTGACACGCCAGGAGGTGTTCCTCTCCGCCAATCTCGGCCTGGCGAGCGCCAGGTTCATTCAGTCGGGGGTTGACCTCGGAGAGTTTCGCTGGGGCATGGGCGCCAACTTCGACGTCGGCAAACACTGGTGGGTTAGTCCCGACTGGTCCATCGGCGTCGCCGGAACGCTGATCGTGCTAACGGTGCCGGAACGTGTCAGCGGGCAGGACCTGGATTGGAGCACGCTGGGTCTGGGAGTCATGTTCTCGGCTTCGTTTGGCTAAGGCGGAGCCTAACCTGCCGTTGTCACCGCTCGCGCCATCGATCGCCGTTTGGCTATCTCGTCGAAATAGTCGGCGACGAGCCCTAACGGTAGGGAGGGTCCAGGCGCGCGAAGTACTTGCCCTGGAGCTGCACGAGGTAGCTGGCGCGGGAGGGTTCGCGGTTGGCGTCTGCACGGCTTCCAGAAAAAGTCCCAGAAGACGCCCGAGCGCGAGCTGCGCCTCGCACGGGACCGACACAAGGAGGTGACGGGATGAGCCGGAAGAAGCATGTCGGGTCGAGCCTCACATCGCTCT
>JAKSBK010000097.1 GCA_022361155.1 Pseudomonadota bacterium | reverse complement strand
GCAAGGTGACCCTCAGGCGCGACCGCATGTACGAGTTCCTGGACCGCCTGATCAACATCGCCCTGCCCCGGGTCCGGGACTTCCGCGGCATCTCCGGCCGCAGCTTCGACGGCCATGGCAACTTCGCGCTCGGCCTGAAGGAGCAGATCGTGTTCCCCGAGATCGACTACGACAAGGTCGACCAGATCCGCGGCATGGACATCGTCATCTGCACCTCGGCGCGCACGGACGCCGAGGCCAAGGCCCTGTTGAAGGCCTTCAACATGCCGTTCACCAACTGACCGGCTTGATAGGGAAAGAGGTTAAGCATGGCAAAGACGAGCGCCATCGAACGGAACCTGAAGCGGGCCCGCCTGGCCAAGAAGTACCTGGGCCGGCGCCAGCGCCTGAAGGCCATGGCCAAGGACCCTGAGCTGTCGCCGGAGGAGCGCTTCAACGCCCGCCTGAAGCTGGCCCAGTTGCCGCGCAACTCCTCGCCCAACCGGGTGCGCCTGCGGTGCGGTCTCTCCGGCCGGCCGCGGGGCAACTACCGCAAGTTCCGTCTGTCGCGCATCGCCCTGCGCGACCTGGCGTCCACCGGGCAGATCCCCGGCATGGTCAAGTCAAGCTGGTAGGAGGAGAAACGGCGATGTCCATGACCGATCCCCTCGGCGACATGCTGACCCGCATCCGCAACGGCCAGCGCGCCCGCAAGGACGTCATCTCCAGCCCGGCCTCCAAGCTGCGCCGCAACGTGCTGGAGGTGCTGAAGCGCGAGGGCTTCATCCGCGGCTACAAGGAACAGAAGTCGGACCCCGGCTTCCCCGAACTGCGCATCGAGCTGAAGTACCACGAAGGCGATCCGGTGATCCGCCAGATCAGCCGTGTCTCGACCCCGGGCCGCCGCGTCTACTCCGGCATCAAGGACCTGTCGCGGGTCTACAACGGCCTCGGCATCGCCATCCTGTCGACGCCCCGCGGCGTGCTCTCGGACAACGAGGCCCGCGAGCAGAACGTCGGCGGCGAAGTGCTGTGCCAGGTGTTCTGATCCGGGCACGCTAGGCGGACGAGAACGAGAGGATCCAGACCATGTCCCGTATCGGCAAGAACCCCGTGGAAGTGCCCAGCGGCGTCGATGTCCACATCGACGGCCAGAACGTGCGCGCCAAGGGCAAGCTCGGCGAGCTCAGCGCCACCCTCACGGACGAGGTCGAGGTGAGCTGCGAGGACAACGTCATCTGGGTCAAGCCCCGGAGCGAGAGCCTGCGGGCGCGCAAGCTCTGGGGCACGTCCCGCAGCGTCGTCAACAACCTGGTGGTGGGCGTCTCCGACGGCTTCGAGAAGAAGCTGGAGATCACCGGCGTCGGCTACCGGGCCCAGGTCCAGGGCTCGGAACTGGTGCTGCAGTTGGGCTACAGCCACGACGTGCGGTTCCCCATCCCCGACGGCATCAAGATCGACTGTCCCGAGCAGACCCGCATCACCGTCTCCGGTGCGGACAAGCAGAAGGTCGGCCAG
>JAKSBK010000096.1 GCA_022361155.1 Pseudomonadota bacterium | reverse complement strand
GAGACGGAGCGGTGAGAGATGACGATGCGCCGGACTGGCTCCCCGACCTCATGGAGTGCGACTGGAATCGCTACCAAGAGACGATCGATCGCGCCTACGCCATCTTTTGGCGGGACTTTGGAGCGGCGGCAGCCCGGCCCGCGTTTCGCGGCAAGCGAATGGGCCTCAAGCGACACCCCGAGTTGGACGGCAAGAGCGCAACCTTCTGGCACTTCGTCACCGAGGGCAGCACTGAGGAAGATCGACACCCCGTCCGAGAGCGTCTCGAGCGCATCGCCTGGCCCAAGGCGATCTTGGTCGAAGCGACAAGGAGCCCGTCTCGAGTGCTCATCTGGGGCAATGAGCGGCGACGGTCCACCCACGCGAAGTCAATGCGCTGGGTCGTCTCCCTCGAAGACTTCAGCTACGTGGTCGTGGTGGACGAGCGCGAGGATTACGTTCTCCCGTGGACTGCATACCCGGTGGGAGACGACCACCGGCGAAGAAAACTCAGGAAGGAATACGATGGCTGGACGAAGGCCCAAAAAGGCTAAGGCCGCCTTCCTGGGGAACGCGGCCTCGTTACTCCTTCCACGCATGGTGGATGAGCTGTCTTTATGTCTAGCGCCGATGGCCCGATTCGTCAACGGCGCGACCGGGCGCGAAGCAAGGCTTGCTGCACCCCGCATGGCCGAAGTGCCTGGAACTAGGGCTTCTTTCTTGCCCTTGGCGGCGCGCAAGTCATGGGTTTTCCGGCTGCCGAACCCCGGTCAACCATTTGATGCCATCGAATGGTTGCTCGGAGCAAGGCGGACGAAGAGGACCACGCGTCATGGATGTTGGAGGGAGACAGGATGAGCAGCCCGTTCACCGAATCGGTCGTCGAGGAAGCCGCCCTCGAGTGGTTCGGCGAGCTCGGCTACCAGGTCGTGCACGGGCCGGAGATCGCTCCCGCTGAGCCTGCTGCAGAGCGTGAGAGTTTCGAGCAGGTGATCTTGCTCGGCAGGCTACGCGATGCGGGCGCACGATTGAATCCCGACATTCCCGCCGAGGCCGTTGAGGAAGCGATTCGCAAGATCACACGAGTTGACTCGCCCTGGCTCGCCGATCTGAACCATGCGGTCCACTATCAGCTCGTCAACGGCGTTAACGTCGAGTACTTCCGGCCGGACGGCTCCATCGCCGGCGATCAGGTTCGCCTGATCGACTTTGACGATCCGGACAGGAACGACTGGCTGGTGGTCAACCAGTTCACGGTCACCGAGTCAGGACACACGCGACGGCCGGATGTGGTGGTGTTCGTCAACGGGCTTCCCATGGGGCTCATTCGCCCGAAAGGCATGGGTCGTCTACGCGAAGAAGCCTTTCCGCCGCGTCGATCACGTCCTCAAGTACCTCGGCCGCTACACCCACCGGGTCGCCATCTCCAACAGCTGCCTCGTGGACGTCAGCGAGGAGTCGGTCACCTTTCGTACGAAGAACGGCAAGCTCGCGAGCCTCTCCCCTGTCGAGTTTCTCCGCCGCTTCCTGCAGCACGTCCTTCCCGACGGCTTCCACAAGATTCGCCACTACGGCCTGTACGCCGGCGCCGCCGAGGACGCACGACACAACGCCCACCGAGTGCTCGCGCCGGACGCATCGACCGCGACGAGTGTCCTTGTCGGCCAAGCCCCATGGGCCGACAAGCTCCGCGACCTCACCGGACGCGACATCGCGCGATGTCCTCGCTGCGGCGACGACCTCCTCTTTCGACCCGTCCCCGCAACGCTTGGTCGCGCACCACCGGAGGCGATGCTTGTCGCTGCATGAATCCGATTCCCTCTCTTCCTTTGCGACCTATGCCGTCGTTTTCGCACCGGTCCGTCACGACCACCACTGCCCACCCCTGCCGGACCATGAACGCGCCTTGCTGCCTCGCGCAACGCCCCTCTCGAACGCGAGATCGGCTCGTCCTTGGGGGCCCCTACACACGATCGTCACCCAGCGTCCCGCAATGACGTCCGACAAATGCCCATAGCGTGACTTGATCACGCCTCGGCGCCCGCCGCTCCGGGCTCGTTCAACACGGCGTTTCTCCGGCGGACCTGACACAGCGTGCCGAGGCTTCAGGCCCGCTCGGCGTCGTCGCCGAAGAAACGCTCATCGTTCTCCGTCGAGACTCTCCGTCGAAAACCCATAGGTTGCGGCGGTGCCTCCGAGACGAACGTCATCTTGGGACCCTAAGCGATCGCTGCACTGGTTCTCGGTTGACATGAGGAGGCGGCACTTCGGGTGTCACTGCCCGCCAGTGGCCGCCTGCTGCAACACCGCGCGCTTCCATCCAGCACACGAGACGTGCTACAGGCCACGCATTGGGTGCGTCGCGAGAGATGAACCAGGCATCGGATGATGGCGAAGAAGCGAGCTGGCAGACCCAGGACAAAGACCCCACACGCCCGCGAAGAGCAGCTTCACGAGGCGCTTTCCTCTGCGTTGTCGCGAGAGGAGCGCGAGCGTGTCCTGGCATGTGCGCTGTTCGCCCTCGATGAGGCAGGGCTGGAACGTCTCACCAAAGGGCTCGGCTCCGAGACGGGACCAGCGGTGCGCGCCGTGCTCCAATCGTCCGTTGGAACAAGCCCAGAGCGGGGTCCCAGCAAGGCCAGGGTCAAGCAGGACTGGGACGAGGCTTGGGGGGAGTGGGAAGGACGGGTGGCTGAGGCAAGCTATGAAGAGGGTGACTACGTCCAGCAGGACGAGCATTGGGAGCCACCGTACCTGGACACCTACACGCTCACGAAGGACCTCGAAGCGATCGCAGCCAGGGTGCGTCCCCTCATCCCTCGCATCTTGGACGACCAGCTCGACCCCGACTTCAGCTTCGCCGCAACGCTCTTGCAGGCGGCTCAGGAGGTTGGCTCCGGTCTACCCGAGTGGATGGAAGGCTGGGAACCTCTGGACTTCGGCCCCCAGGTAACCACCGGCCTGCTCGAATGGGAGTGGCGTGTGGCACAGCAGAGGGGCCTCGCTGCGTTTCGTATCCTGGAAGGGATCCGCGAATTGGACGCCTCGCTGGAGGACGCCGGCCTCGACGACGAGGCCATCGGTCGTTTCGTTCTCGCCCTCGACGAGGTCGACCAGAAAGGAATCCTGCAAGGTATCGATGCGCATCGGTCGAAGGGGCCCTGGGACGTGCTGTTGGAGCACGTGCATTCTGGTTGGTTCCGCATGTACCAGGAACTCGCCAGGAAGTGGGAGCCTCCCCTGTTCGAGGCCACGAGCCTGGCAAACATCGCCAACGACTGGAGGCTCGCCCTGCCGCTGGTGAAGACGCGCCTCAAGAAGAAGCAGTTCGTGGAGGCGCTCACCCTCATCGACGAGGCCGTGCGGACGCTGTTGCGTCTGAAGCCGGGGGAGAGCTGGGATCCGCGTGAGGGCCTTCTGGTCCGGCACTGCGAGGTTAGGCACCGCATCGACGGTAATGACGCCCGCGTTCGCCTCCTCAAGGCATGGCAGAAGGCAGCCGCCGGGCTCGGAAGAGAGGATCTCTCGTGCGCCTTGGAGCTTCAGTCGACCATCGCCGCCAAATGGGAGGACTGGGATGCGGTGCTGGGAGCCTTCCAGCGCTTGGAGCAGCCCCGGTTCAAGGCGATGTGCGATCTGCTCTTCGGAGAGTGGCGAACTCTCGTAGCGGAGAGCAGCGTTCGAGTAGGCTGGGACGGCGACGAGCAACGTGAGCTCGGATGGCTCCACGCCCTGGCCGACGCCGCCCGGGTCGGGAACGACAACGAGTCCTTCCACCGCTCGGTGCGGAGCTGGCTGCAGTCCGTTGCAAGCGCGCCAGACCTCCTTGAAAGAGCGCGCTACTCGCTGACCACGCTGACCCTTGACCTGGATCACGACGGAGAGCTGAAGCGTACGACGCCGACACTGCGCCGGCTGCTGTCCCATGATCAGGACAGAACCCGACGGCTGGACCGCGCACGTCGCCAGTGGATTCTGCGCCTGCGAGGAAAGGAACTGTTCCCAGAGGTTATCGAGTTCTGGAGGCGCAACACGGCCCGCCTGGTGCCGGATCCCGCACAGGTCCACGGGTCGAACTACGACGACTGCGCCGACTGGATGGTCGCGCTGCGCGAGCTGAACCCCGAGTCCTATGCGACCGTGGTGCACTCGTGGTCAGACACCCACAAGCGCCGGCGCAACCTCTGGCGGGCCTTTGATGAGCGGGGGCTGCACCGTTCTGAGTGATGGCTCGGCGACGCAAACGGAAGAAGGTTCTTTCTCCCCAGCGCAAGCGAATGAAGCGTGAGGCGCGCTTGCAGTCAGCAGGTCCCTGGATCCCCACCTACACCGGGAAGAACCTGGTACGTGGCTACGCGCGCTGGTTCGGCGTAGATCTCCTCTGCGCGGTCAAGGAACTGCGAACGCTCGGTGTGGAGGTCTCGGCCGACTATGAGGGGAGGCTGCAGGCCACCATGCAGGCGAAACAGTCCAAGAGGCGGCCAGTGCCACAAGCCGAGCAGGAACCGTGGCCTTTCGAGTGCGACGAGTTCCACGCTTTCGTCGCGGGCTATACCTCGGGTGGCTTCTCCTACGGGATCACCTGGGAGGAATGGGAGAGCATGGAAGCAGCCGAGCGCGGCCAGGCGACCGACGGGTGCAGGTAGCTGCCTTTATGAGGGGCTGCGAGGTGTGGTGCCACGTGCCCCTCGGCGCCACAGTCGGGCGAGTATCGCCAGGTAGAGGCGTGTCGAGCAGCGGATCGAGGCCAGGTCGGACCATACCAGACATCCTCACGGCCTCCTCGATGTCTTCCGGCAGCCATTCAACGGGGCCATGCTCGACGCCGCCCCCGCAAAGCTGTCTCTGCAGGTCGAAGACCATGTCCAGAGTTCGCACGAGCCCGGCCAGGATCGCGCCCGTCGTCCACAGCTTGCTGGCCACCTCGGAGATCCAGTCGAGGGTCTCGGCTGAGGTTCGGCAATCGTAGAGATTCACCTCGTAGGAGCCGTCCTCCAAATCGACCGTTAGCTCCCCTGCAATTGAGCCGCCACGGGTTGCTCTCGCCGGCCAGGGTGGTCGTTGAAGCGTTGCATGAGCTCCTCGCCCGACAGGTCATCTGCCCGCTTCCCGGACAGATCCGTTGCCATGAGGTCCTATCTCCACCCTCGCGCCCAGTGGCGGCACGCCT
>JAKSBK010000095.1 GCA_022361155.1 Pseudomonadota bacterium | reverse complement strand
CAGGATCATGCAGCGGCTGCGATGGCGACCGCAGGCGTCGCCGTCTACGCGTGGAAAGGCGAGACCGAACAGGAATACGAGTGGTGCATCGAACAGCAACTTGGAGCGTTCCGGCAGGGCAGGACGCCCAATCTGCTGCTCGACGACGGAGGCGACCTGACCAAGCTCGTCCACGAAAAGCACCCCGAGCTCTTTGATGGGCCCGACGCGGTTCGAGGCCTGTCGGAGGAGACGACCACGGGCGTGCTGAGGCTGTACGAGATGAGTCGGGCCGGCAGGCTCAAGTGCCCGGCTATCAACGTCAACGATTCGGTCACCAAGTCGAAATTCGACAATCTGTATGGTTGTCGTGAGTCGCTCGGAGACGGAATCAAACGCGCTACCGATGTGATGTTCGCAGGCAAGATCGCCGTGGTCTGTGGTTACGGTGACGTTGGCAAGGGCTGTGCCCAGTCGCTTCGCGGCCTCGGTGCCCGAGTCCTGGTCACCGAAATCGACCCCATCTGCGCACTTCAGGCGGCCATGGAAGGCTTCCAGGTGGTGACCATGGAGCAGGCAGCCCCCATAGGGGATATCTTCGTCACCGCTACCGGGTGCTGCGACGTGGTTAACGGCGCCCACATGCAAGCGATGAAGAATCAAGCAATCCTATGCAACATAGGTCACTTTGATTCCGAGATTCAGATGTCCTACCTGGAAGGGCGCGAGGAGATTCGCGAAGAGAACATCAAGGCTCAGGTCGATCATTTCATCTTTCCGGACGGCAAACGTCTGATCGTGCTGGCGCGAGGCCGCCTGGTGAACCTCGGCTGCGCCACGGGCCATCCGAGCTTTGTTATGAGCAATTCGTTTTCGAACCAGGTTTTGGCACAGATTTCGTTGTGGAAGGAGGCGGGGCGCTACAAGGCCGGTCGCGTCTACACGCTGCCGAAGAAACTCGACGAGGAGGTCGCCAGCTTGCATCTCGAAAAGCTGGGCGTGAGCTTGTCACGCCTAACCGAAGCGCAAGCACGCTACCTTGGCGTTGCTGTGGAAGGCCCCTACAAGCCCGACCACTACCGCTACTAGTACTCGACCCAGTGCTGCTCGATCTCGAGCCCGTGGGGGCTGGGGCTCAAGACCGTGTAGTGGGCAACGGGGCCCTCCGGGGCGTCTCCCACCGATCCGACGTTGACCACGCGTACCGACTCCAGATCACGACGGAAAGGGACGTGCGTCGCGCCGCACACCACCACGTCGGCAGGGTCGTCCGAAAGCATGGCCATCAACTCCGTATCGTCGACGTCGTGACCAATGCCTTGGTAGGGGTCGGCCGGGCAGCCATGCACCATTACCACTTCGCTTCCGTCGATCAGGGGCACACGCAAGGAGGTGGGCATACGCTTCAGTCGTTCGATAACCAGGTCGCCGAGCGCGCGCCGGGCTTGAGCGAAGTGCTCCGCCTTTATGCGTTCTTGAGCAGTGCTCGGGCTCAGATTGTCGGGGTCGATCGTGGCGAGTGCCGCGTCGCTGGCGCCCCGGGTGCAGCGCGCGCCGATCTGCTGCAGACGGCGCCACACCTCGAGCGGCTCACGCCCGCCGAGCAAGTGATCGCCCGCCACAAGCACGTCGGTCACGGCGCGGTCGGCCAGCTCGCTCAACACCGCCTCCAGAGCTGTCAGATTGCCGTGAATATCCGACAGGAAAGCCATTGGCCGGGACGCAGGCACCGACATGCGTGCGATCATACAACGCTCCCACGGCAATCAACGTGGTCGCCTGCGGCTGTCACGGCTTGGGGCATGCACTGCACCGGAATCTGGTGAGCAAAGGTAGGAGAAGGTATGATACCAGCTTGGTTCGGCAATGGTAGCTCAGCTCAAGCCCCCGGTTCGGGCCCGCGGCGCTGCCCTTCATGGGCGGCCCCGACAGGAAACCGTGAGCTCGTGTCTCGAGGAGGCGCTGCTCGCAGGTGCGAAGGTCCTGTCGGAAGGGAGCTGTCGAGGCGGTGAGGGACAAGAAGTCTACTACGGTAGCACCATGATCACTTGTGAGCTCAACGGCCTGCGCCCACACTGGCGGGGCCTTGAGAGCGATGCCGAGCAACAGCGGCTTGTTGCAGCCTTGAGCCGCTCGCTGCGACTGCGGGTTCACGCCATGCGTCTTGCCCGCGCGGAGGCCGCACGGCGGCTGCCTCACCGCGTACTGGGGGCCGCGGAAGTGGAGACGCAGCTGCGTCTCAGTGGCGGTCAGCTGCAGATTGATGTCGACCTCGAGGTCGAGGTCGGCGTATCTTCCGGTCTGAGGAAGTGGTGACCGACGATAACGTCATCCACGTCCGCTTCGGGCCGAGTGGCTCCAGCAAGAGACGCAGCGGCGCACGTGCGTCCCGGGGTCGCGCAAAGACGAGTGATCGCCAGGCGCGGGACCCTGCAGAGGATCTGTACACGGCAGAGGAGGTATCGCGGCTTCTTGCCGTCAGTACATCGAGGCTCCGCTACTGGGATCGTACCGGTTTCATCCGG
The DNA here is from genome assembly GCA_022361155.1 of Pseudomonadota bacterium. Classification (NCBI taxonomy): domain Bacteria; kingdom Pseudomonadati; phylum Pseudomonadota; species Pseudomonadota bacterium. The sequence continues at coordinate 100,744 of JAKSBK010000095.1, read as the reverse complement.
CGTTCTGCGAGCTGCGGCCGACGGCGCTACTACACCTTTCAGGATCTAATTGGTATTCGCACGGCAAAAGGGCTCGTGGACCACGGCATTCCGTTTCGCGACGTGCGACGTCAGGTGGAATCGCTGCGAGCCCACCTGCCTCGCGTCGCGCGTCCGCTGAGCGATCTGAGGATACTGGTGGACGGTCAAGCCTTGCTGGTGCGGGACCAGGGAACGGTGTTCGAGCCTTCCACCGGGCAGCTGCTGCTTGACTTCGACGTCCAAGCGCTCCGAGACGATGTGGTACGCGTGCTGCGCCCCCAGCGCGCGCAACGCGAAGGCAGGCATTCGGCCTACGATCACTACCTCGAGGGCTGCCGCCTGGACGAGGACCCCGAAGCCTTTGAGCGGGCCGAGCAGGCGTACCGGCGAGCGCTCGAGCTCGATCCAATGCTTGCCAACGCCTACACCAATCTCGGCAACCTGATGTTCCGCAGAGGCATGGTCCACAAGGCCGAGGACCTCTACATGCGCGCGCTCAAGGCCGACCCCAACCAGCCGGAGGCCTTCTACAATCTCGGGTTCTTGCAGTACGACCGCGGCGATTTCCAGGGCGCTGTCCGCAACTTCCGTCGCGCGTTACGTTGCGATCCGGCGTTCGCGGATGCTCGCTTCAACCTCGCGATGGCACTCGATCAGCTCGGCCAACGTGAACAGGCGCAGACGCAGTGGAAGGCTTACATAGAGCTCGATCCCGACAGCCGCTGGGCCGAGATAGCTCGGCGGCATCTGCGCACGCCGACCTGAGGGCTCGTCCCGGCATAACGGGTCGAGGACCGGCCCCTACCTTAGTGATCGTCCCGATTGGGCCCCTCGGGCTCGCCCGAGCCGGCCTTGTTTCGTTCGCTGTGCCCCGGCCTGCTTGGAGCGTCCTGCGGAGCATCGGGCGCTATGGAGTCTATGAGCTCTTGCAGCTGCGCGCGCGTCTCGTTCGCTTCAGCGATACCGTGGCCTGCACCAGCATGAGGCGTACGGAGCCGCAGCTTGTCGGCCCGCTCCGCGTCGGGGTTGTCACTATCGGGCCCGCCGGCCTCGTTCACCGGCGTGCCCTCTCCGGGAGCGAAGGGGGTGTCGGCGCGCGCCGCTCGCACAAGCGCTTCAGGGGTGCGCGCTACCATGGTAACCGTATCGTTCTCCAGCGGCGCTTCCCCTAGCTGGCCGATATCGGGGACCTTCGGAGCCCGTAGTAGGCCGGTGTCGGCGAACAAGGCTTCCTCGTCAGGCGGTGGCGGGTGTGTGGCTCGCTGCAGGCGCTCGATCGCCTCCTTCGCCTCCTCGTCTCCGGCGTCGTGCGCCGCGACCTTGTTCCACGCATCCAAGGCCTCCCAACGGTTCTTCAGGCGGTGCTCCCAGATATGGGCTACGTCCTTGAGCAGGCGAAGCTTCTCCTCGTCGTCTCCGGCGTGCTGCAACCGCTGGTCGATGGCAACCAACAGTTCCTGGTAGCGGCCGGCGCTGCGAAGGCAGCCAAACAGGTGATCCGGAGCTTCATCGTCATCGGGACGGATTTGCAGCAGCTTGGCATAGACGTCGGCCGCTTCCTCGTGGCGCTGCAGGTCCTCTTCCAGCACCCGGGCTCGGCGCCGCAACAACAGTACCGCGGTCTCGGAGTCGATTGCGGCGTCGACGAGGCGCCCCAGATGTACGTCGAGCGCGTCGAGGTGATCGCCAAGCTTGGCTATCTCCTCGAGCTCGTCGAGGGCTTGTTCGTCGTTGGGGAACAGACTCGTGGCGTGTCGCAGGATGTCCAGCGCCTCGTGGGGATCGTCAAGCTCGCTGCGTAGCAGATTGGACGCACGCAACAACAGCTGCACAGCAAAGTCGCCAGCCGACGCCTCGTCGGCCAACGCCCGGTAGGCCTTGACGAGGCCACGACGTGCGGTCTGCCGGAGCTGTTCGGGGCCCTCTTGATCGAAGCGGTGGGCCGCTTCCTCGAGCACGGCAACGAGCTCGGGCGCGCGGGGCGTGAGTTGCACGGCTTCGGCCAGCGATGCGGCGGCCTCCTCGTACGAACCGAGCTTCTGGCAGAGCTCCGCTCCACGCAGCATCAGCTTCTTCTTGGTCTCGCTGTCCTGGGTCTGCTCTGTGCGTCGCGCGTAGACCCTCGACAGTTCCTCGCGTCGGTCGCTCTGTTGCGCGAGCGTCTCGAGGCGCTCCAACAACCCCTCGTCGCCAGGCGCGAGCGAGGTGGCCGTCACCATGCGCTCGAACGCTTCCAGGGCCTTGTTGCTGCTCTCGAGCAACTGGATGTGCCGCAGCAGCAGGGCCAGCCGCTGCTCGTTGCCGGGGGCCGCCTTGGCCAGCCGGTCGTACACTTGGTGCAGCCTCGGCCATGCGCCGGCCGCCGCTGTCAGCCTCTCTACGCGAGCGAGCGCGGCTTCGCTCGAAAGGTCGGCGGCGAGCTCTCGCAATGCGGCCTCGAGCGCCTGCTTCGAATCGCCGAGCTGCTCCTCGTACAGGTCGGCCACCTGCCCCCAACGCCGTGCTTGCTGGGTCGCATCCTGACTCGCTTGTGCGAGCTTGATGTACACTCCCGCCAGGCCCTCGAATCGCTCCCCCGCAAACGCCAGCGCCCGCAGCGACTCCTCCGCGAGCTCGTCGCCGCGGCGCACCAGCGGCACGAGCCTCTTCCAGGCGGCACCCACGTCCTGCAGCTTTTCGTACGCCAGCTCCGCTGCATCGCGCGCCGCCTCGTCGCGCTCTTCGGCTTCGGTCTGTGTATCCGCCAGCCGATCCAGCACCTCGAGCAGGTCCTGCCAGCGCTCAGCTTCCTCGAGCTTGGTCCGCAGGCGTTGCAGGGGGACGGGATCGCTCGGGTCGGCCTTGGCCCACTCCCTGAGGGCGTGAAGACTGGCCTCGCTGTCGGGCTGCTCGTCTTCGTACAGTGCTGCCAATCGCTTGGCCACAGCCAGCTTTTTCGAAGGTTCGTGCAGGGCTTCGAGCTCGTGCGACAAGGCGCGGCCTAGCTGCTCGGTGTCCCCGATCTCCTCGCTCAGCTGTGCCCAGAGCTCCACCGCGGGCAGGAAGTCCGACTGAAGGTCCGTGACGATCTGCGCCAGCACGCCTATGGCGTCGGCCGCGCAGTCCATACGCTGGCCTAGCAGGCGCGCGCGCTCCATCAGCAGGTCACGCTTTTCCTGGGGCTGTTGGGACAGCTCCGCGAGCCTGCGCAGCGCATCTTCGAGCACGACGATGTCGTCAGCTTTCGTCGCCCTTGCTCGCAGCGCCCTGAGCGCCTCATCATCTTCTTGCAGCTCCAGCAGCTCGCGCCACGTGGCCGCGGCTGCGTTCTCGTCACCAAGTCGTTCAGCCAGGACGCGTGCCAGGCGTCGCAGCAGCTCCGTCCTGCTTCGCACCACGGTCTCGGCTCGCGCGCGTGCCTCGAGCAGCTTTGCGAGCTCCGAGAAATCGCCACGCGTGTCGAGCAGCTCGGCCAGCTCGCCGAACACCCCGGCGTCGTGCGGGGCGAGGTCGCAGGCTTGACGCAAGTAGCCGGCGGCGGCCAGCGAGTCGCCGAGCTGGCTCTGGGCAACAAACGCCATGCGCCTCAGCACAGCGACTTGCTCGCTTTCCGCGAGCGCGGCGCGGCGTCGCTCGAGCGATGCGAGCAACCGGTCGTAGCGCCCGTGCTGTTCGTCAAGCGCCTCGAGACGCTCGGCAATAAACATGTCGCCAGGAACGAGGTCTGCGAGCATCGCAAGTGCGTCGGCAGCGTCTTCGGATTCAGCCTGTCCGGTCGCGTCGAGCAGCTCGATCAGCTCACGCAGCAGCCGGGTCCTCGCCTCGGGATCGGCTTCGACCTCGAGAGCGTGCCTGATCAGAGGAATTGCTTCGGCATGTTGTCCGGCCGCAACCAGCGTGGCGCTCAGCGCCTGTCGGGTATCCTGGCTGGGAGCCAGCTCGTTCGCCTTCGCGTACGCGGCCGAGGCCTGGCCGAGATCCTGGCGTTGCTCGCGGTGAAGAGCGCCGATCCGCCCATAGAGCTCGGCTTGCTCGCGTCGCTCCTTCGTTGCCCGAGTCCTGCGTTCCAGCAAAGCCACCAAGTCGTCCCACCGGGCCTGTGCCCGCAGAAGTCGTTCCACCTCGCTGTCGGCTTCAGCGTCCTGAGGTTGCAGTGCGAGCAGCGCATCCCATGCCTCGAGGGCAGCAGCCGAATCGCCCAAGCGCTCTTCACTGAGCACGGCAGCTTGACGCAATCTCGCACGGCGCACGTCAAGTGGCAGATCGGCGTTTGCGGCGGAATCGACCAGCAGTGCCCGCAAGCGCATGTAGTCGCCTTGCTCGGTCAAGTACGCGGCCAGCTGGTCGAATGTTTCGGCGTCGTCTGGCCGCAGCTCGAGTATCCTCGTGCACCGATCCGCGGCGTCCTCCCGGCGGTTTTCCTGCAACAGCTGCCGGAGCTCCGCACGCAGCGTCTCGATCTCGCCCCCTGCGGCAGTCGAGACGGGCTCGGCTCCGGGGCCGGTAAGAGCTTGGGCCGGCTTGCTCGGGGCCACCACGCGCGGGGAGGTGGTCTCCTCGGCGTCTGGTGGGTCGCCGGTTCGGAGCGTCGGTTGCGGCGCGGCCGGTTGTGGAATCTCGGTTCCGCCAGCTGGCGCCTGTAGGGATTCGCCGGCGTTCTGCAGGCGTTCTTCGATTTCCTGCAAGGCTTGTCTTGCCTTCTTGCTTCCCTTGCTCGCCAGGTACTCGAAGCACACCCGAGCGTCCTGGAGTTGGCCGGCTTCCAGATACGCCTGCCCCAGTCGAGCGCGGCGTCGATCCGCTTCACGGCCGCCGGGTTTCACCTGCAGGAAGGCGACCCAGTAGGGAGGCAGCATGGCTTCGTTCTTGTTGCGAACCGCTATCAGCTCCAGCAGGCTCAGCGCCTGCTCATGGCCCGGCGCATAGCTCAGCGCAGTGCTCGCGTATTGTGTCGCCTGCTCGTCGGGCACCCCTCCCGCGATTTCGTAGAACAGCTCGGCGGCTTCTTCCCTGGCCTTGTTCGGCCCGCTCTGCGGTTCGGTATGGGCCTGCGGTTGCATATGGGTAGGGTGTTGCTGAGCGTCGGCCCACTTCAACAGACAGGTGGCCAGCTGGTGCTGTAGCTTGGGGTCGCTCGGCACTTCCTTGAGTGCTTGCCGCAACCCATCAATGGCTGCCTTGGTGTCGTTGAGCTGTTCGTCCTTCATGCGCGCCGCTTCGCCATAAAGGGCTGCCTTGCGGTCTTGATCCTTCTCCGCGCCCGCCTCCCGATCGCACAGGGCCACCGCATCGGGCCAGTCCTGTTGGGCCATCCGGATCTCGCGGGCCTCGTACATGGCTGCCAACATCGTCGGATCCAGCTCGTACGCCCTGGCGTAGTGCTGAAGCGCGAGCTGGTTGGCTCCAGTCTGCAGGCCCAACGCGCCGGCTTGCTTGTATGCCCCCGCTAGCGTGTAATGGGTAAGGGCCAGCGACTGGTCATCGCCACTAGCTTGCTCCAGCAGTCCAGCGAGGAACTCTGCAAGTCTCTTGGGCTGCCCCCCGCTGAGTGCCTGCAGGCGCGCCAACGCCTGCGCGTGTCCCGGGTAGTGTGTCAACGTGCGTCGCAGCAGAGTCTCTGCCCGTTGCGTGTCCTTGAGGTGTGCCAGTGCGATTTCAGCCGCTTCGAACGACGCAGAAGCGGCTTCGCGCGGGTCCTTGCGTCTGGCGGCCCAGCCGTCCATGAGGTTGACCAGCGAGGCAAACTGGCCATGCCGTTCGTAGCTCTGGCGCAGCGCAGCGAAGGCGCCGACGTCGTCCGGATTACTTCGCAGACGAGCCACCAGGTCGTCTGGGCCTTGCTGCTGCTCCACGATCGGGCAGACCTTAGTGGCTGCCGACCGGTGGGGCAAGCGCGAACTGTCCGTGTTTTTTGGTACTCCGCGGGCGACTCGTGCGGGGGCACTCGCCGGCAAAGCGCCTGAAGACCCGACCGCCAGGGCCTGGCCAGGGCCTGAATGGTTACGATACGCAAACTGTATTTTTGTTCAGCCAGGATCGAACGTCGTCATGAACAGCAAGCGAGAAGTGGATCCCATCGAGCGCTTCACACGCGCTTTGGAGCGCGCGAGAGAGACCGAGCTCTTCGACCCGACACGTGCCGCCCTCGCTACCAGCAGCGCCGACGGGCGTCCCGACGTTCGCTTCGTCTTGGTCAAGCTGGTGGACGAGCGTGGTTTCGTCTTCTTCACCAACCTGAATAGCACCAAGGCACATCAGCTCCGAGCCAATCCATACGGCTCGCTCGCATTCCACTGGTCCTCGCTTTCCATGCAAGTGCGGGCCTGCGGAGTCGCGGAGCTCGTGTCTGCCGAGGACAGCGACGCCTATTTTGCCACGCGCCCTCGCGGCAGTCAGCTGGGCGCTTGGGCATCCCACCAGAGCCGGCTGCTGCTGGATCGCGGTCAGCTGGAGGAAAGCGTGCGCGACTACGAGGCTCGCTTTTCGGGCGCCGCGGTTCCTAGGCCGCCGTACTGGGGAGGCTACCGAATAGTCGCGCAACGCGTCGAGTTTTGGCAAGGCCGGCAGGACCGGTTGCACGATCGGGACCTGTACGTTCGCTCCAAGCAGGGATGGACCGTGCAGCAGCTACAACCGTAGACTCGCGCATGTGCGCCTCCGGCGATGCTGCGACGCGCGGTCCTTGCGGGTGAACTGCCAACGTTCCAAACGTCTTTTCGCAGGGCATGCAAGACAACAAGCCGCCACCCATCCGCAAACCACCGCGTATCGAGTTGCCGGGAGAGCGTCCGGCAACGATCATTGTCCACAGGACCAACATATGTTTGATCGCTCGCGCGTTTCTCTCGAACAACGCACGCAGAATGGTGGTGTTTGTTCACCCGCACCCGCTCTGGCCCGAGCAGCTGCAGCCCGTGTGTGATCGAAGCTGCGGTGCACTGTGGGTGCTCAAGCGGGTAGGCGAGCACGTGGGCATCACGCAAGCGCTCGGCAAAAGCACGCACGCTCAGCGCGCCTTGTTCTTGGTGCTGGCTCGCATCGCCCACCAGGGCTCGCGCCTTTCAGCGGTGCGTTGGGCCAAGCAGTACTAGTTTGGTGTCGTACCAGCTCGGCGCCTCGCCCACATGCTCGGCGCCGAGCTGCACATCGAAGCCGGCGCGAATCACCTCTTTACATCCTGGCAGCGTAGGATGTCGGGGCACACGGCACACCTGGTCGTACCTGAGCTTGCATAAGTGCTGAAGCAAACCGTTTATTCACAGTGTCTTTCAATTCATTTGTTCAAGGGAGAATTTTCTTGACTGCCAGAATGAGTTGCTTATTCTGGCGAACTATAGGGTGACGCTCCAACAAGAAGTCCGATTTGTCTCTTTCAAAAGGTTGTGTCGAGTCTCGGGAGCCTGGTAGGTTGAACGGGGACACGTGCGCTGACCGATAGGTAACCGCTAGCATGGAGGAAGTGGGAATGGCCGTTGGAACGGTGAAGTGGTTTAACGATGCCAAGGGATTTGGGTTCATCAAGCAGGAAAACGCATCGGACGTTTTCGTTCACTACAGTCAGATCGTGGGCGATGGATTCAAGACGCTGGAAGAAGGTCAGCTCGTAGAGTTCGAGCTGAAGGAAGGGCCCAAGGGGCTCTTCGCAGAGAACGTCCACAAGACGGCCCAAAACTGACACCCTCGTGGTGGGGTGCTGGGCGGCACCAGGGCTCGAGTCGAGCGCTGTTTTTTGGCGCCTGCTGAGGGAGGGTTCGGTTCGGTGGTGGGGCGCGCGCGGGTTTGTCCTTGAGCCAGCTGCGGCCACCTTTGCTCGCTCGGGCCGGTTGCCCGACCGCTGCGCGGGCTCATCGAATTGAGCATCACCCGATCGGGTTAATGGCAGTTGAGTGCCGAACTCGAGGCTGGTACCTGCCCACAGGAGTCCAGATCGTTCGGCCCTCTTGCCACGGGCCTTTAGGGCGTCTGCGTGTCCGGTTGCAGTTCGCGCAGCAAGGCCTCCACCCGTGCGAGCGCTTGGCCGTACTCGGCCCAGTTGCCTTCCCGCTGCGAACGAATAGCGCGCTCGAAGTGCTGCAGTGCCTGCACGGCCAATGGCTCGCTTTTCAGGATCGCCTTCGACGTGTTCGCGCGTTGCGCAGTGGCGACAGCCTCTCGCGCGGAGGCGGCTTGGGGTGCAGGCGACCTGCCGTCTGGTGGGAAGATAGCGTCCATGGCTGCGCTGAGTGATGGTTCCATCGCGATCTTGTTCTCGTACACCACAATCACGCGTTTCAGTTCCGGTATGCGTCCGCCCGCCGAGCGCAGATAAAGCGGTCGCACGTAGATCAGGGATTCCTCGATGGGAATCACAAGCAGGGTGCCGAACAACGCTTCGGATCCACGCTGATCCCAAAGTGAGATCTGCCTGGAGATGTCGGCATCCTGGTTAATGCGGTTGATGATCTGTTGTGGCCCGAAGACAAGTCGATCCTTGGGGAAGCGATAAACCACCAGATGCCCGAGCTTGTCCCCGTCCGAACGCGCGACCATCCACGCCGCCAGGTTGTCCTTGCTCTTGGGCGTGAAAGGAAGCATGAGAATGAACTCTTCCGATTCTTCGCCAGGGAGTTTCATGATGGTGTAGTAGGGGTGCATTTGCTCGCGGCTCTCCCCGCGAGAAATCAGCGGTACCTCCCACTGATCCTCGCGGTTGTAGAGCAGCGCGGGCTCTCCCATGTGATACACCGTGAACATTTGGGTCTGCAGTTCGAAGATCCTTTCGGGGTAGCGCAGGTGGGATCGGACATCTGCCGGCATTTCGCTCAGGCCTCGGAACGTTTCGGGGAACACCGAGCGCCACATCCGCAGGACCGGGTCCTTGTCGTCGACCGCGTAGAACGTGACCGAACCGTCGTACGCCTCGACCACGACCTTGACCGAATTGCGGATGTAATTGACGCGTTTGGCAGCGGACTTCGCGTAGGGATAGCGATCGCTGGTCGTGTAGGCATCCAGGATCCAGACCAGGGTTCCATCGTGGCGCACCACCATGTAGGGGTCGCTGTCGTAGTCGAGGAAGGGTGCGATCTTGCGAACTCGCTCGTTGATGTTCCGGTAGAGCAGCATGCGGCTGTCGCCGTCGACATCCTGAGACAGCAGCAGCTTCACCGAGCCGATCCGGGAGGCGACGGCTGCACGCATGAGCCAGCTACCGATGGTGATTCCTCCCTTGCCATCGTACTCGGAGTACACATTTCCTTCGCCAGAGGGGTAGTTGAACTCCCTGGTTCGTGTGCCGACGAAGACGTGGTCGTTGGACAGTTCGCCGTAATAGATGGATGGACGCGTCACTGTCACCGATGCTTGCGTTGCACCAGGTGGGATGTCCTTGATCATCAGGACCGGCAGCCCTTCGTTCGTTGCCTCGTTGACTGGACCGAGTGTGAGGCCGTAGCCGTGTGTGAAGGTAAAGCGCTCGTTGATCCATGTGCGGTTGGGAAGGCTCTGAGTCGACAGCTCGCGTGGCGAGAGCATGGTCTGCCGCAGCCGGCCCTCGATTTCGTAGCGATCGTTGTCCACCGACGCGAACTCGTAATAGGTGCGGATCTCTTGGATCTGAGCGAACGTGTCCAGCAGCGGCTGATGATCCCATAGCCGGATATTGGCCACCGTGGGCTCGTTTCGCTCGATGTCCTGCCGGGTCAGCGCGATCTCGCCACTGAGCTCACGCTCGAGGACGTTTTCGAGACCATAGGCGGCGCGAGTGGCCGTGATGTTGTGTTGAAGGTACGGGCTCTCCTTCTCGAATTCGTTGGGAACGACATTGAAGCGGTGCACGAGATAGGGGTAGAGGCCCACGCCCAATACGTGTGTGGCGATGTAGCCCGCAAAAGCCGCCGCAAAGTAGGCCGGGCGCGTCTGCAGGATGGCGTACACGAGGACGCCCCCGGCCAGCAACGCGACGGCAGCCTTTACTCTCAGCGCCGGCAGGCGCGCGTTCACGTCCGCGTAGCTCGCACCGGTCATGGGCCCGAGCTCCGAGTAGAGCAGACCGTATGCGTCCAAGTAGGTGTCACAGGCCAGACCGAGGAAGAAAAGCCCCGCGAGCACAGCGAGATGATGACGGGCTCTGGGATGAACGCTGATTTGCCCGACCGAGCTCGCAATGGCGCCCCGCATCAAGTAGACGGCGCCGGACGTCAGCGCGATGAAGCCCACGGTCCACAGGAACAGCCCCGTCAGCGTCTCGAGCAGCGGGAGTCGGAATAGGTAGAAGCCCACGTCTCGGTCGAAGATGGGGTCCGCGGTTCCGAACTCCATCGCGTGGGAGAACTTCAGCCACAGGTCCCATTTCGCCAGGTTGCTGAGCATCGACACCAGCCCGATGGCGATGCTCATGGGCAGCACGAGCCGCTTGGCCGCCTGCCCCAGATCGACTCGCGGGATGCCATCGGGATCGGTGAGCTTGGCCGAGGTCAGTCCAGCCGAGGCACGCAGAGCGAACTGTAGGTTGGCCAGGAGCAAGGCCAGCGTCACCAGTCCCACCCCCGCGCCCAACCAGGCCTTCGTCGATAGCAGCGTGACGAAGACATCCTCGTGCCCGACCGAACGAAACCACTGGTAGTCGATGTAAAAGTGCGCCAACGCTGGAAGCGAGAACATCAACAACACAAGCAGCAGAATGCCGCCCTGCCAGGCGATGGTGCGGGACGATGGGCGTGGATAGCTGGTGGTCACAACGGCACGCGCTACCACGATTCAGGCTGCGCTCGCAATTAGACGCATGCCTTCAACGGCCGAGGACGCGCCCTTGCGACCCTCAGGCGGCGACGCTACACCGGGCGCAGGGCTCTCTCGGGAGGGGCTCAAGGGGGCTGTCTTCACGGCGATCATCGCAGGCTACGATCGCGGGCTGCAAGCGCAGGGCACCATCGCAGGGTACAATCGCAGGGCACCATCGCAGGGCACCATCGCAGGGCACAATCCATTAGGGTACAGATGCGTCGTCGCATGTTCTTGGGCAAGATTCATCGGGCCGTCATCACGCACGCGGATCTCGACTACGAGGGGAGCCTGACCGTGGATGCCGACCTCATGGACGCGGCCGGTATGCTTGCCCACGAGGAGGTCCACGTGTGGAACATCACACGCGGCTCACGTCTCGCCACCTACCTGCTGCCCGGCCCGCGACAGTCCGGCGTGGTGTGCGTAAACGGGGCTGCGGCGCACCACAACCGACCGGGTGACATGGTGATTCTGGCGGTTTTTGGCGAGCTAACCGAGGAAGAGGCAAGGCGCCACCAACCCCGCGTCGTGCGTGTCGATAGACAGAATCGTCCATGCGGCATCGAGCCCGAGGTGCCTGGTCCCGGCCGGCGCCCTTCGGATTCGCCGGCACCGAGGACGTTGTGATCCCTGGAAACGCCGGGGTGGCGGAATGGCAGACGCAGGCGACTTAAAATCGCCGACCCCAGTGGTGTGCGGGTTCGAGTCCCGCCCCCGGCACTCCGTAACTTGTGTGATACCGGCACGTTGGCGTCGCCTGCAGCCGATGTGTCGGCGCTTGCGTCGGCGACCCCGCCGGTACTGCCCGGTTCCACGCCGCAAGCCGGGCGACTGGAGCGAGCTCTGGAACGGGGTCTTACCCCTCACCAAAAGCCACAAGCTGCCGAAAATGGGCAAAGCGCCGGCGCAGGTCCGTGTTTGATGCGCTGATCAGGCGTTCGGGACCGATTCCCTCCACGCACAGGGAAGCCACGACCGAGCCGTAGACGACGCCGCGCCGCAACAAAGCGGGGCTCACGTCTCCGCGGCTGGCGAGAAAGCCGAGCAGACCTCCAGCGAAGCAGTCGCCGGCTCCCGTCGGGTCCGAGATCTGGTCGAGGGGTAGCGCCGGTGCCGTGAAGATCTCCTCGCGATCGAACAGGAGAGCTCCATGCTCTCCCTTCTTTACGATCACCGCCGAGGGGCCCATTTTTTGCAGGGCGCGGCCTGCCCGAACGAGATTGGGCACGCGAGCCAGCTGTCGAGCTTCCTCGTCGTTGATGACCAACACATGCACGCGCTCGAGCACTCGCTTCAGCTCTGCAGGCTTGCCTTCGATCCAGTAATTCATGGTGTCGGCCACCACCAAGCGCGGTGCGGTCACCTGATCCAAGACCAGCAGCTGCAGGGACGGATCGATGTTGCCCAACATGAGGAAAGGCGTTTGGCGCCACGAGTCCGGGATTTCGGGGCGAAAATCCGCGAAGACGTTGAGGTCCGTGCGCAGCGTGGTGCGAGCGCCGAAATCATCGGAGTAGCGGCCCTCCCAGTGGAAGGTCTTGCCATCGCGCTGCTCGAGTCCCGCCAGATCGACGCCCCGCTCGCTCAGTGTGTGCTTGGCATCCCGAGGAAAATCCCGTCCCACGACGGCTACCAGGCGCACGCCCGTGAACATCGAGCCGGCGAGCGAAGCGTAGGTGGCAGAGCCGCCCAGCACCCGCGGATACACCTGCTGCGCGATGTGGAGCGTGTCGAAGGCGACCGAGCCGACGACGAGCATCGAGGTCATGCGTTACCTTTCGGTCGAGCAAGGAGCGGCCCCAGGTCGGCCAACGTTGCGGGGGGAAGGCCCGCCAAGTCTGTCAAGACGGCATCCTCGAGAGCCTTCGAGGCTGGGCTCTTGGCCGGGTCCGGCAGGCGCGAGGTCAGCTCGGACAGTATTCGCTGTGAGTTGCGTGCGTTCGCTTGCAGCACGGCGAGCACGGCCTCCACGCTGACGGGCGCCTCGGTCTGGTGCCAGCAATCGTAGTCCGTCACCCACGCCATGCTCGCGTAGGGAAGCTGGGCTTCTCTTGCCAGGCGGGCTTCCGGCAGGTTGGTCATGCCCACTACCGCGGCGCCCCAGGCCCGGTAGAGGTGCGACTCTGCGCGTGTCGAAAACTGGGGCCCTTCGATGCACACGTACGTCCCGCCCCGGTGCACGTGCACGCCCACCCGCTCGGCGGACTCGGTGATGGCGTCGGCCAAGGCCGGGTCGATCGGGTCCGCAAGCCCCACGTGAACGACGACGCCGTGATCCTCGAAGAAGGTGTTGGCCCTCTTGGTCGTGCGGTCGAGGAACTGGTCCACGAGCACGAGCTCTCCCGGCCGCAGCTGCTCGTCGAGCGAGCCCACCGCCGACACGCTGACGATTTGTTGAGCGCCGAGCTGCTTGAGGGCGAGGATGTTGGCCCGGTAGTTGATCCGATGCGGCGGCAGGTGATGTTCCCGGCCGTGACGAGGCAGAAACAAAAAGCGCACCTGCCCGAGCCTGGCCTGCACGATGCGGTCGGACGGATTGCCGAACGCGGTGCTGACCTCGATCTCGTCGACGTCAGCCAAGCCTTCCATCCGATACAGGCCGCTGCCTCCGATAACTCCCAAGGTTGCTGGCGACATGGTCTGGCTCACGGGGCGAGGAAGCTAGCACGCCAAGGGCCCGCGAAAGAACAACTTACGCATTTGGGCGAGGACCGCCGTGCTCCAAGGGGCCGCCCAGCGCTGCCCCGCGTCCGGGTCTTACCGGACAGTTCGGACTTTGGTATACTTTCCAGGGTCGCCTTCGCGCTGCCCGTGACATGGTACAATACCTTCCGCCGCGGGAATCGGGCCAACACTGACGATGGGATAAGCTAACACACTGGACGGATGTACAAGCTTGTCATCTCCGATGATGAAGGTCGGACGACCGTGGTGCCGCTGGTGCGTGACGAAATCGCGATCGGCCGAACGGAAGGAAACACCATTCGCCTGACCGAGCGCAACGTCTCGAGGCAGCATGCCGAGCTGCGGCGGTACAACGGCGCCTACCATCTGCGGGATCTACAATCGTACAACGGGGTCTACCTGAACGGCCAGCGGGTGGAGGGCGAGCCGGAGCTTCAGGCCGGCGACAAGTTCTCGATCGGTGACTACGTCCTCGCTATCGAGCTTGACCGGGACACCGACAGTCCTCCTGCCCCCGTGGCGGCAGCGATCCCAACCCAGCCCGCTCAGTTACCGCCGCGCGTGGTGATGATAGGTGGAGCCACGCCGGGTGCCGAGTTCTCGCTGTCGGACGGGGTCTACCGGATGGGCCGCGCCACCAACATGGATATCCAGCTCAACGATCGCACGGTGGCCCGCGAGCACGCCCAGATTCACGGGCAAAACGGAGTGTTCCGTCTCATCGACTCGGGAACACCGCTAACGACCTACCTCAACGGCGCTCCCGTGACCGAGGCGACGCTCGGTCCGGGCGATGTCATCCAGGTCGGGCGCGCCGTGTTGCGGTATGTGCCGGCTGGACTCGATTTCCTCTTCGATCCCGAGGAGGCAGCGCAATACATCATCGATGTCCCCGTCGCGCAACGCCGGCTGGCTCCGGCGGTCTTCGCAAGCGTCGCTCTGGCCTGCCTGGCCGGGGCCATTTGGTTTGCGACTAGCCAGGGAACCACACCCGGGTCCGGCGGGAGCGCCAAGGTCGAACCGGCGCCCGACAATCCGCCGGTGACTCGAGGTGTCACGAGGATCGACAAGCGGGAGAGCGTCGCCGAGTTACGGGCGCGGTGCGAGGCGGCCGTGGCCGCGGGCGACTATGCGCTCGCCGTAAGGCATGCGAAGCGCGCTCTGAAACGGGAGCCTCGCGACCGCGCAGCCAGGGCCTGCAGGGACAGGGCACGCCTTCAGCTCGACGATCAGCAGGCCTACGCCGCCGGCAAGCACGCGCTCGAGCAGGGGGACGCCAAGGGCGCCTACTTGCACTTCTCGCAGCTTTCGCCTGATGGCGCTTTTGCTGCGAAGCCGGAGCTTGCGGAGGCCGCGCGACGGTATGCCGGCGAGCGCCTCGAGCAGCTGCGCCGGATGATCGAGGCCAAGGACACGACGGGGGCGGACGCCGAGTTGCGTGCGGTGCGCAAGCTGTCCGATCTGCCACAGCAGGTACTTCAGGAGCTTGAGACCTTGGAGACGCGGCTTGACGCCTTGAAGCAACCCGCGCCCGCCAAGGTCGTGCGGGCGCCGGCGCCTCGGCGTCGTCGCCCGCGTCGACGAGCCGCAAGGAGCCCACAACCGGCGGCCGTCAAGGAGGTCCGGGCCGCCAATCAGGAGCCAGCGCCGGAAGCCGATCCAGCCGACCTCGACAAGGTCGTCAACGACTGCCTGGTGCGAGGCGATCAAGCCTGTGTGATCCAGGCCCTAGGCAACGGTCAGGCGCGTACCGCGCAGCAGTGGGCGATTCTCATAGAGACCTACAGGGCGGCAGGTCTGATGGACGACGCCCTTAGGGCGATGAAGAGCTATAGCGAGCGTTATCCGGGATCAAGGCGCACCGCGGGGTACTTGCGAATCCTCGAAACCTACTCGGAGAAATAGACCGGTCGCCTGCGCGGCCGGCAGCGTTTTGGCCGAAAAACCGACTTCCAGGGGCCTGAACGGTTACGTCGCCTGTTACACTGGCAGTTCGGCGGTCTCGTGAGTTTGACACGATTAAACGTTACGTGATAGTTCGCCTCCCACGCCGAAGGTCTGGGATGTGAGCGAGAGGTCGAGGGGTCAGTGTAAATGCTGCACCACCTGAGTGGGTGGGTACCGCACTCCTGGATTGGCCGTATTGGGTGTGTCCTTGCACTTGCCCTGACGCCCAGCGTGGATGCCGTCGCTCAGACCGCCGAGCTGACGAGCGGTGGGGGTCTTGACGTGCGCCTGTTCAGACAGCCCATCGACTCCAAGGGCTACCTCGCGCTCAACGGCACCGACGTGCTTGGCCACAAGGACTACAGCTTCGGTCTCATTCTGGACCTCGGCTCGGACATCCTTCCGTATCAGGGCTTCACGTACAATCCGGACGTCTCTATCGGGGGAGGTTTGGCGTCCTCGCCTGAGATGCTCGAGCGTAACAAGCACCTGGTCGCGCGAGCGTTCACCGGAACGCTCAGCTTCAACTACGGTTTGCTCAATCGCTTCGTGCTGGGCGGCCAGCTTCCGATTCAGGTGCTCAGCGGTCCGAAGACCGTGATCCCGAACCTGTACAACGACGTCGCGCTTCCTTCGGGTCTCAACGCTCAGGGCATTGGCGATCTGGTGTTGCACGCCAAGGCACGTCTGTTGCGGGCCGAATACGATCCGCTGGGCGTCGCATTGACGCTGCAGCTGGGGCTGCCAACCGGCAATACGGCGGCGTTCAGCGGGGAGCCGGGGATCTCGGTCTGGCCAAGCCTGGCCGTCGAGTGGATGCCCGTGTCTCGGTTTCGGGTTGGCCTGAACGCGGGCTACCGTTTCAACGCGTCGCCAGGCGCCACGGTCCGGTTGAATGCCCGCTCGGATCCTCTTGCGCTGGTGCCGCCCGTTTCGCCGCCACCACCATACTGCCAGGCGCAGCCCGCGACCGGTGTGGTCACCAACGCCACCTGTCCGTCCCTGCCCATGGGAGGCGACGAGATTCGGTACGACGACCTGATCACGTTCGGCTTGGCCACGAGCCTGCGCATCGGTGGACCGCTCGAGCTTGTTGGGGAAGCCTACGGCGCCCAGGTCATGGGTGCGTTCGGGCAGCGCGGGGGCCTCGGAGTCGAGGCGCTTGGAGGGATAAAGGTCTTCGTGGAGCGCAACAGCTACTTGACCCTGGCCGGGGGGGCCGAGGTCCAGCAGGGCGTCAATACCGCGGAGCTTCGGGCGGTGCTGGGTTTCGTGTTCGAGCCTTCGATCGGCGACCGGGACGGCGATGGCTACAAGGATGACGTCGACCAGTGTCCGGATGAGCCGGAAGATTTCGACGGTTTCGAGGACGCCGAGGGTTGCCCCGATCCGGACAACGACCGAGACGGGCTCCTCGATGTGGACGACGAGTGCCCACTGATCCCCGAGGACCACGACGGCGACGCAGACCACGACGGCTGCCCGGAGGAGTCGCTCGGGGATCGTGACGGCGACGGAATTCTCGATAACGCGGACGAGTGTCCTGATGACCCGGAGGATCGAGACGGCTTCGAGGACGAAAACGGCTGCCCCGATCCGGACAACGACAAGGATGGGATTCTGGACTCCGACGACATGTGCCCGGAGGATCCGGAGGACATCGACCAGTTCGAGGACGACAACGGTTGTCCCGATCTGGATAACGACCAAGATCGGATTCTGGATCGCGACGACGAGTGTCCCAACGATCCCGAAACCTACAACGGGACCGCGGATGAGGACGGCTGCCCGGATGAGGGCTCGGTCATCGTAGAGGAGGATCAAATCGTCGTTCTCGACAAGATCTACTTCGCCACGAACAGCGCCGAAATCTTGCCACGCAGCTTCCCCATCCTCGATGCGGTAGCGGCAACGCTGCAAGGCAACCCGCAGCTGCGCCTGGTGGAGGTTCAGGGCCACGCGGACGAGCGCGCGAGCGATGCGTACAACATCAAGCTGACGCGGGCCCGTGCGGCATCGGTGGTGGACGCCCTGCTGTCACGCAGGATCATGCCCGATCGTTTGCGAAGCGCGGGTTACGGCGAGCGCTGTCCTGTAGATGCCGGCCACGATCCCGCGGCTTGGGAGAAGAACCGGCGCGTGGAGTTCAAGATACTGCGTACCGACATGGGAGAGACGGGTGTTGAGATCGCTTGCCCTGCGGGACGAGACTTGATACCTGAGTAGGCGTGACCCATGTCGCGAGAGCGGTTCATAGAGTTCATCCGGGAGGCCATCATCGGGCTGCCTCATAGCCTCAAGGCGATGCTGAGGATCGTGGAGGACCCCGATGTTCCCGACGATGGCCGCGTGGCAGCGGCCGGCGTATTGCTGCATTGGCTCTCGAGCGCCAATGTGATTCCCGGTGCACGTGGCGTGCTGCAGTACGTCGATGACGTGCTCGTGATGAACCTCGTCCTGGAGCAGCTGCAGCAGACCGCACCCGACGCGATGTCGGCGCACCGGCGGTTCTCGCCGGAGCTGTTTGTCGGGCTCGAGGATCGTCTCAGCGCGAGTCGTTCGTATCTTGGGGAAGCGGTGTTCGTCTTGGAGAAAGCGGCCGCAAGCGCCCACAAGCTCAAGCTCAAGGGGCACACGGCGAGGTCGTGCGCTCTGCACGACGAGGGCAGCACCTGGCTCTACGACGAGATCCAGAGCGCTCTGGTCGATTTCGACGTCGAAGAGGACGAGGTCGTGCGCGCGGTACGAGGTATCGACAGCATTATTATGCCGCTGCGTCAGCGACTATCGAAGTGATCGTAGGGGTAGGTGGCGCCTTGGCAGGATGGCTCGCCGCCTGGCGCAGCGCGGCTTTGAGGGCGTCGAGCTCTGCTGTCCCGTCCAGAACCGGCCGAACGTATTGACCGCGTGTCCATGTGCCGCCGGGGAGCGCGGCTTCGAGCGCATTCGCGAAGGCCGAGCCGGCGAAGGTCGAACCGGCGCCGGCGTCGCACACCCAGCACGCGCGCAAGCCGTAGCTTCCCCCGCGCCAGTGTTCCTGAATGCATAGATGCAGCCGTGCCTCTGCGGCTGCCTGGGGGGTCATCCGCAGCGCAAGCCGCGCGTCGCCGAGGCGCCAAAGCTCGGATGCCAACACCTCGAGACTCACTTCGACCGCGCTTCGCGGTTGTCCAGGCAGCGAGTGGGCGTAACGATCGAGCAGCGCGACGCGATCGGCCAGGGCGGGGGGCAACTGCTTTCGGGTGGCCGACAGCCACAGCGGTGTGGCCAGTGCCCACGACAGCGCGGCCCACTGCGCCTCCCGGTGACCGGACGCATGGAGCGTGGCGGTCAGGGCCATCGCGAGCAGCAAGAGCGCGGCCCCGAGGGGCGTCGTGGCATCAAACCAAGCTGCTCCGCCGAGCACGTCCAGCCAGCGCCCGGCACGGACGCGGTTGCGATCGCCGGCCTCGAGCGGGCGCCACGAGGCGGTCGCGGCCTCGGGTAGGCGCACGAAGCTTCGATCGAGCCCAAGAGCCACGCAAAGGGCCAGCAGCGCCACGCCTGCCCACGGGGCGAAGCCGAAGGCTGCGGGCGACGCTGCAGCCAGCGTCACCGCCAAAAAGCATCGAACCCGCCCGGAGCGCAGCTGCAGCAGGGGACGTCGCCGCAGGCGGCGGCGCAGCACGACAACCCGCACTGTGTGCAGCTTGAGGAGCGTCAGCAGTGCGATTAGCCCCGAGACCCACCATGCTGGCGCCTTGACCTCCAATGCGACCGGGGGAGGTCGGCCGGCTTGATCAACCTGACCGGTCACAGCGCCGCCGCTCGGCACGGCGAAGCGCACCGTCCAGGGCAGCGTACGCGGCAGATGGACCTTGCGCCAACTCAGCAGGGTCAGGGAGGGGAGCTCTCGCCGGCTGACCTGGTCGTGTCCTTCTGGGTAGCGCTCTGCGTAAGAGCCCGCCGGAGCCGCGACCGAAATGCGCACATCGGTCAAGCCGCCTCGCCAGGCAGGGAGCGTCCACTCGTAGCGGGTGTGGTCCCCAGCGACGGAGCCCGCGATAGCGCTCGTGTACATCACCACCACGTGGTAGCGCCCGCGCCAGGGGGCCTGCCGCTTGTTGGGGAAGCTCAAACGCAAGGTGCCGTCACGCATCAGCCTTGCGAGCGGCCGGTACTTGTCTCCCTTGGCCCCCTCGATCCAGGGCGGCTTGAGCGGGTCGAGCAGCAGGCTGCGGTCCAGTCCTGCGATGTCCAGGTGCGTGAGCCAGCCACCACGTACCTGCAACGTGAGCACGAGGACAACCCGCACTCGAGCTGGGCTCAGCAGTTGAACGTGACTCTTGGCGCTGGTGATGTACGCCCTGGTCCAGGCCCGGGCCGGCTGACTCCAGACCGCCACGGCCAGCAGGCACACCAGCACCCATGGCGACCGCGCACCGAGGCCGTTCGCGCCAGCATGGGGGGCGTTGGTCGAGCCATCACGGTCGAGTGATGGAACGGCGGTGTTGAATCCGCAGCGGTGAGTCCGCGGGGGCACTAGGCTTGCAACCTACCAGTTTGGAGGCAGGGAGCCGAGAATTCGACGCGGCGAGCAACCCGAGCCGCGTGGCCGCCCCAACGGCCCTACGGCGCACCCGAGCTCACTCGGAGCCAGGCCGGCATGAACAGCAGGAGAAAGAGGCCGAGTGTGACCTGCGCGACCACCTTGCGAGGTGCCGATAAGGGCCCCGCATCGGTTGGTGGGTGCTCCTCGGGTGACATTCTACGCATGAGGCCGAGCACGACCCACCATACGAGCCATGGCAAACCGGCCTGCAATTCTCCTACGAGCGCATCGCCCTGTTTGCCTCGAGCATACGCGCTCGCCGCGTACGCCAACCCCACGCCCGCGGCCAGCCACGGCAGCGCCGCGCGAAAGCGCCGCGACAGCGATTGCTGCCGTTCACCGAACAGCGCGTACGCGACGTGCCCTCCATCCAGCTGTCCCACCGGAATCAGATTGAGCATGGTGACCCATAGCCCGGCCCATCCCGCCAGCGCGGTCGGAGTCAGAAACACGTCGTAGCCATCGGCTATCGGGCCCTTGGTGAGATAGAGCAGCGCCACGTAGAGTATGGAGCGGCCTTCGATCAGCACCGGAGCGTCCGGGATAGGCTGTACCGGCGATTCCAGCAGTCCGTACACCAGCACGGGCAGCGCCACGAGCAGCCCGATCAGCGGTCCCGACGCTCCGACATCCAGCAGCGCGTTGCGTGTACGAATCGGGCCGCGGATGACGATGACGGCGCCCATGGTGCCGAGCAGAAAAACCGGCATCGGAATGAAATAGGGCGCGGACACGTCGATCCCGTGGTAGCGGCCCGCGAAGAAGTGACCCAGCTCGTGCGACAGCAAGATCGTCATCAGAGGGATCGAGAAGGCGAAGCCGGCGGACCAGCGCCCACCCGCCAGCGGGTCCTCGCCCGCCATCGCCGCCGCGCCCACGTACGTGGTGGATACCAGGGTCATTGCAAAAAGGACAAGCGCCAATCCCCAGCGCGGACCGGCCCGCCCGGCGCCGGCGCCAGAGCCTGCCGCTTCAGGTGACCGTGTGTGGGGGCTCCGAATCCGGTTCTCGCTCACCGCTCGTGTTTAGCCTGTGGTCGCTGGGTTGTCGCGGGCGCGCTGGGAGCCGTGTGCAATCCCCGGTGACAGAGGTCAGAGCACCGGCCAGGGCAGCGAGCCTTACCTCCACGCGCGCATCGAGCCGGCCGAGGTCCGTATGGACAACGCAACCCCCACGGCCCACCTCGGGATCCGCCCGCACGCTGAGCGACTGCAGCCATGGACGTGTCGCCTCGAGCTGTTCGAGGGCCTGCCGTGCCGAGGGTTCGTCCCGTGGGTTGACCGTCAAAACAGCCGTGCGTGCTCTGCGGGTGCGGTCAAGCAGGTCGCTTGCCCAGCGTGCAATCACATCGGGTCGGGTGCTCGGCTCGTTGCCGATCACAAGCCGCGCCAGTTCGGTCGCGAGCTCGATCAGCTCCTCGCGTGCGCCGTCTACGAGAGCGCTGCGGTAGTGCATCGACTCCAGCAGCGCCCGCAGCTCGTTGGGCCCATCCGGTGCCCGAGGTTCGGCTCGGTCCGAAGGCGTCCCCGCCTGAGGCCTCGCACGTATGATCCTGCTCAATCGACCCTGCTCAATGCTTCCCCTCGCGCAGGAGGGCCGTCGGGTTGAAGCGGCATCTCCAGAGCGCGTCGAAGGGCGCTGCGAAGACCGGGGTCCGCCGCGAAGCCCTCGCGCAGCGCAGGGCGGCCAGGCACGTCCGAGGGCTCCTCGGCCGCCCCCGCGATGAGCCGCTGGCTGCGTACAAGGGCCCGTGCCCGGTGCGGCAACCCGCCGAGTCGTGCGGCGTCGGTCAGCGACAGTGGCCCGGCGTAGCTATGGGCGAGGCGGGCTACTTCCTGCCTGCGACCCATCTGATTCAGCAGCGAAAGCTCTCGGGCGACAGCGCACGCGACCTCACGCAAGGCCGGCGACAAGCCCGCAGCCGCGAGGCCGGCGCCGGGATCACCGGCCACCGTCGCTGCAAGGGCTACGCCTTCGCTAGCCTGCCGTGCGAAGTAGTCAGCCTCGCCATGGGTGGGGGCGAACGGTATATCGTGATGCTCACTCACGGCAGCGTTTCATAGCATGTCGGCGTGGACGCTGCCGATGCATGCCGCTCCGGCTATACTGGCAAGTCATGTCTGCTCGCACGCCGGCGTTGATCGCTGTGGCCGCATGGGCCGCGCTGGCAATGCAGGGGACGGCCCATGGCCAGGACGTGGGCTGCGGCGCTATGCCGGCGTCCCAGCAGCGCGTCGAGTGGATTCCGGCCAGCGGCGCCCAGGGAGTGACGCTCGACGCGCACATCATAATGCGCTTTCGCCACTCGATCGAGGTATCGAAGCTCAACGCCAACCCCTTTACGCTGCTCGAGCTCGACGCCACGACCTGTACGCCGAAGGACGCGGTCCGCCGCATCGCGGGAGCCCTCCGGCAACTCGACTCCCATACGCTGGCCTTCACGCCTGATCGCAGCTTCAGGAACAGTACCTGGTACTGGGCCGACGTCGTCACGGCCCAGGGTTCGCCCAGCACGCTCGCGAGAGCTCAGACCTGCTTCAAGACGGGTGAGACGTTGGGCGTCGATCCCCCCATGTTTCCCCCTGGAGCCAGACCTCTGGAGGTGTCCACCGATCCCGCTGCAAGTTGTGGTGGACCGGACGGCAGCCGGCTTGTTTCGCTGATCTTTCCGCCCGCGGTGACTTCGGGATCCGAGGGTAGCCTGGAGTATCTGGTCTTTCTGACGAACGCCGAGGACCTGCAGGCGCCGGTGCTCCGCAGGAGGGAACGTCACCTTGCCGGCGGCAGCGTGAACACCGGATTCGTCCTTGGGCCCGACGAGCTTGGCAGCCCGGTGTGCGTGGCGATCGTCGCGGTCGATGGTATGGGCAACCTGTCAGGCAACGAGTTGCGGACATGCTTCGATCCCCTGTCGGGGAGTTTCTTCGCACCGCTTTGCAGCCTAAGCGGTCCCCCCGGTGCGGGCGGGCGCCCGCCGGCTGGGTTGCTGTGGGTGTTGCCGGTCGTTTGGCTGGGCCTGCGCTCGCGCCGTTGGGGCCGGCGTATGGGCCCAAACCGGTAGCTGCTCCGGCCGGTCGATATTGACGCGTGCCCGGCGGGCATAGTTAAATCACGCCATGAGTGAAGGAAAGGCCCTGCGTTTCTGGTCCTCGGCCGACTCCGGCAACGCCTCACGTGCTGGCGCGGACAGCGTGCTTGTGGATGGCGACCTCGGCTTGTTTCTGGTGGCTGACGGCGTCGGATCGCACGAGGCGAGCGCGGAAGCGAGCGGTTTGGCGGTACAAACTTTTCGCCAAGTCCTGCTCGCCGAAACCGCGGTCATCGACGGCGTGAAGAACGGGCTGTCGCCAAGGGCCCGCGAAGACTTGCTGCGCCTGATGGAAAAGGCATTGCAGCAGGCGTGCGCGGCCGTGTTTGCCCGGGCCGAAGCCGAGCCCTCGAAGCGGGGCGCCGGCACGACGCTGGACGCGCTGCTGGTCGTTGGCTCGCGGGGCTACCTGGCGCATGTGGGCAACTCGCGAGTGTACCTCGTCCGCGAGGGTTCGGTGCACCAGCTCACGGAAGACCATCTTCTGATAAACGAGCTGCTCAAGCGTGGCCGATTGACGCAGCGACAGGCCGAGAAGCTGGAATACAAGAACGTCGTTACGCGAGCCGTGGGCTTTCACCAAAGCGTCGAGGCGGACACGTTCGATCTCGACCTGCTGCCGGGCGATCGTCTTCTAATGTGCACGGATGCCTTGAGTGGGCATCTCGAGCCAAGCGACATTCGCAAGACCTTCGAGGAAGGCCCGTCCGATCAAGTCGCCCAGCTCTTCATCAATGCGGTTCGACAGCGAGGAGGTGCCGACCACGTTAGCGCGATCGTGCTCGAGGCGCCCGAGGAAGCTGGCCCGGATCCGCTTGCTCGAGAGGTCAATCTCAAGTTGGAGGTCCTGCACAAGATGCCGGTCTTCCGCTACCTGACCTATCAGGAGCTCGTACGGGTGATGGGTTTTACCGAAAGCAAGTGCTTCGGACCCGACGAGGTCATCGTCAAGGAGGGCGACGACGGTGAAGAGCTCTACATCGTGCTCTCGGGTGAGGTTCGTGTGCACTCGGGAGACAACGAGATCGTGGTTCTTGGTGCTGGCCAGCATTTTGGAGAAATGGCGCTGATCGACAGGGCACCTCGCAGCGCGAGCGTTACGAGCATCTTGGAGTCCAAGCTCATCGTGCTGCGTCGCAAGCAGTTCTTCGACATCGTGAGGGAGGACCACGACGTTGCTGTGAAACTGCTGTGGAGCTTTCTGGGTGTCCTTGCAAAGCGTCTGCGCAGTACCTCGAAGGAGCTGGGCGACGCGCGGGGAAGACTGTCCATGGAAGAAGTGGATCCGCTCGTGAGCGAGGCCGTACAGGACTAGTCCTTCAAACGCGTGACATTGATCGATGATCGCGGTGGAGCTGGTGCCGGATGCAAGGACGACGACACAGGAATGGCAGGTCCCATTTCAAGGAGGAGGACGCGGAAGACGGCGCCAGACCGGCCGTGAGGGCGATCGAGGTCACGCGGTTGAAGGACTAGTGTGAACGGGTGCAGCTCGAGGTTGCCCTTCGCCCTCGCGTTGTTCGGCCTGGGTGCTGAATCTGTCAACGCCCAGCAGAACGAGGTGCGCCTGATGGCAGAACCCGCCAGCTACACGGACGTCATCGACGCGTTTGACGAACAGAAGGGGTTCGACATGGACGTGCGGATAGGCTTCGTTCGACGGCGTGTGGCCGGCCGGGTCGTACGCGAAGGGGCAGGCTCGCCAGCCGGCCGAGCGCACCACATTCATATGCTTGACCACGTCCACAGCACCAACAACCTCGTCGTGGGGCTTAGGGTGGGCCTCTATCGGGATCTCATGCTCTACTCGACCCTCCCTTTGGTACTAAGCGACGAAAGGCTGCTTCGTGTCCCCGCAGGACGCACTGCGAGCGAGATCGATAGCGCGTTGCTCGCGCCCGTCCCCAGCTCGTTCTATAGCAGGCCGCCCGCGCCCCGGGACCGTCTGCAATACGATCGCTTGTTTGCTCTCGGGGACCGAGCTCACTACCAGGGACCAGCGCGTTCGGGTTTCGATTGGGTGGGGTTCGGACTTGCCTGGGGCCTGACGAACCAGTTCCGCCGTCCAGGCCTTCCCAATTGGGTGGCGATGGTGGAGGGGCGCTTCGGGCTGGGTGAACCCATGCGCGCCGGAAAGGCGCGGGCAGTCAGCCGTGGTACCCATGCCTTGCGCTTCGAGACGCGAACGTCGCGCCGTTACCGTTACCTGGAGCCCTTGGCTGGAGTAGCGTTTCAGGCGGAATGGCCGGTCGCCAACCGTGCCGTGTTTGGTGTTGGCCAGGGGCTGCCGCGCGGGGCACTGACCCGCCCTCCACGCAGCGTCGAAGCGGTTGTGGGCGTCGCAATCGTACCCTGGGAGAGCCGTGCCCGCTTCCAGCGAGTTACCGTGGACCTTCGATTGCTGTGCAGCCGCTTGTCTCGCGGCCGCGACTATGGCCCCCTGTTTGATGCACTAGGCACCTCGAGCAGTCCCTTTCTCACGCTGATGGATCCTACCGCCCGTGATCCTACCCCCGGTCCGATGCCGCGCTTCGCCGGCCTCACAGATACCGACTCGTACGCGCGTATGGCAGCTCAGGCCGGTGTAGTCATTCGCGCGGCACGCTACGTGGGATTCACCGCCGGTGTTCGGCTGGCTCGCGATACGCCGCATTGGATCACGGGCGGCAACCGTTGTTTCGACAACACGATCGCAGCGACCGGCAGTCTCGCATGCGGTGCAGGCACCCCGAATCCGCAGCACAGGGCCGTGATCGACCAACCAGGGCAGCGCTTTCGGCTCGAGGGGCAGGTTCTCGTCGAGGTCTACACGCACGCAACAGGGCATTTCTAGCTCTGGCTCAGCTAGCTCGGCCAAAGCTAGCTATAGCTGGGAGTTTCGCGTGCGCCGCCTCAACTCGGCCAGTACGCGCGCGTACGCATCGCGCCTGCCCACAGCCGCGCTGCGTGCGACCCAACGCGCAGCGTCCCGCGGGCTCTGACCTTGCTGTAGTGCATCGCTGACGAGCGCTTGCAGGGGTCCCTCGGCAATTCGTGCTTCCCTGGTCGTCTGTGCCGGCCCCACGACAACGGTGGTCTCTCCGCGGGCCTTCCCGGCGAAGTGTGCTGCGAGCTCGGTCAGCGTGCCATGGACAAACTCCTCGTGGATCTTCGTGAGCTCACGACACACCGCGGCGGCGCGCCTCGGTGACAGCCTCGCGAGCTCGTCCAGCGTTGCGCCCAGCCGGGACGGTGCTTCGAACAACACGGTCGCGTAGTCAGCGCGAGCGATCTCCTCCAACCGTTGGCGTCGGCCCCGACCCTTGCGCGGTAGGAACCCAACAAAGCGGAAATCGTCGGTTCCAAGCCCAGCTCCCGCCAGCGCGCAGGTAATGGCGCTTGGGCCGGGCAGCGACTCTACCCTGGCACCCGTTTCGTGCGCCGCCCGCACCAAATCCGCGCCTGGGTCGCTGAGCAAGGGGGTCCCGGCGTCGCTGACCAGCGCGATGTGCGCGCCCGCCCGTAGATCCTCGACCCGTCGCTCGAGCTCGCGCCTTCCCGAGTAGGCGTGAAAGCTGTGGACGCGCCGCACGATGTGATGCCGCGCACACAGGGCTCGAGTTCGACGCGTATCTTCGGCAAGAATCAGGTCCGCCGAACGCAGGACGCTTAGCGCGCGTAGCGTGATGTCTTCGAGGTTGCCGATGGGTGTCGCTACGATGGACAGACGCCCCCGTCCGGCAGGAACGGCCTTTCTCCTGGAACGCGACTGGGCCGAGGTCACCGCTACGTTGCCGCGCTGCGTAGCTCGTCATCCAAATAGGCTCTGAGCTTTCCCTGCAGACGCTTCTCCAATTGCCGGACTCGCTCTCTGCTTACTCCAAACTCCTTGCCCAGCTCGGCCAGGGTCCGTGGGGTTTCGGCGAGCAGCCGTTCATCGAAGATTCGGGCCTCCTTGCCGGACAGGGTGTTGCCAAACTGGTGGATTCTGCTCTTGAGCAGCGTACCGTACTCCTCGTCGGCGAGCAGCTCATCGATGCGTTTGGACTCTGCAGGAAGCAGTTCTACTCGCGTGCTCGACGACCCCTCACGGCCGGAGGGCGCATCGAGGGATAGATCGCCCGAGGCGAGCCGCCGGTCCATCTGCACGACCTCCTCGGTGGGCACCTTCAAGCGTTTGGCCACGACCTCGGGTGTCGCATCGATGCCTAACGCGCTTAGCTTGGCCTTCTCCTTTCGGAGATTGAAGAAGAGCTTGCGTTGCGCCTGGGTCGTCCCCAGCTTCACCAGGCGGGCGTTGTTCAGGATGAATCGCAGGATGTAGGCGCGAATCCACCAGGCGGCGTAGGTTGACAGCTTGACGCCTCGATAAGGGTCGTACTTCTTCACCGCCTGCATGAGCCCGATGTTGCCTTCCTGTATCAAATCAAGCAGGTTGCGATAGGCACGACGGTAGTCGTAGGCGATCTTCACCACGAGCCGCAAATTGGCCGTGACCAGCTGTGCGGCCGCGTCCACGTCACCCGTCTTGCGATAGCGCGCAGCGAGTCGCCGCTCCTCGTCGGGCTCGAGCAGCGCGTAGCGCTGCACGTCGCGCATATAGACCTGGAGCGCGTCGTAGCGAGCAAGCCTCACGCCTCCAAGGTTCCGGCTGGCGAGGCTCGAAGCGGCCGATTTGGTCTCGTCAGCGTCCGAGGCTGGGACGCCGGCAACCTCCGCCTGGAGCGGCTCGACAGTCGAGCTCTCCACGATCTCTGCCTCGATGGGGTCGCGCCCTGCCTCGATGGGGTCGCGATTGTGGTCGTCGTCTTGCGTATGCTTCGAAGCGCCCGTTTTATCCTCTTTTTTCGGGTCGTCCATTGCTCCCAGGCCCGCAGGCGTTCTCCCACAAGCTGGGGCCGTGCGCAAACCGCTAGCCCGACTCGAGCAGCAGCTTGGCGGGACGCAACAAGGCGATCAGCTCGTCGTATTCCTGGAACAAGGCGAGCTCTATTCCGATGCTCGAGGCGTTTAGTCGCCTGGACCAGACGTACGTGGGGTCGAGGTGCTGAAGCGGTTCGGACGCGCACGCCGGTGCCTTCCATGAGACGCCGATGTACTCGCTGCGTCGCAGGACCCTATCGAGTCCTTCCTCGTCGACGAGTGCGCTCAACATCGTGCACTGGGTGTGGTCCAGCGTGTTGAGCGTACGCACGGGATCGTCCGCGCGCGATACGAGCACGCTGCGCATGTAGGGCAGGCCCCCACGTAGTAAGACCTGCGGTACGTGGCAAGACTCCACATCGAGCTTGAGCTGTCCTCGCCCACGGCGCTCGATATTGCCTACTGCGACCAGGCTGTCCCTCAAAGTCTCGTGGAGCAGCTCGCCATCCGCATCACGCAGGATATCCACGATTTCCATGCCGATGTCGTCGGGGACTATGAGGTACGAGTCCTCGTCGGAGATATGGAACGGGGGTACGAGCGAGAGCTCCCCTTCACCGAGTGTCGCGAGCTTTTTGATAGCCGCCGCGTCGGCGAAGACTACCGACAGCGGTCCGGAGTCCGGCGTGGGATCAGCTTGCTCGCGGGCTTGTGCGATGGCCTGCATGCGCTCCTTTCTGAAGATGCCTCCAAGCACCGATCGAGTCAAAGAAACGGCCCGGTGTCGGGTTCCAGCGGCGCCCGGGTCGTGCGATCGGCGGTTTGTGGAAGGGAACCAGGTGCAAACCAGTGAGTACCGGGGAGCGTGTTCTCGGTCAACCGATCCGAACGTTCAGGCTACCCTTGGGGTACAGCGTCGCCGGCGCTGGCAGCAGCTGTGGCGTTGGCTTGACTTTGCGAGGGCTTGCGTCACACAGCCAGGTGCCCAGCGACGGCAGGCGATGGGCGCGAACGTGGACCTGTGGCGGGGCGGGCAGTCGGTGAGACCGCAAACAGGAGGGGCGCTTGGATGCCAATTATGGGGAGAATGGAATTTCGGTCGCGGTGGGTTCTCGTGACCGGCGCCTCGTCCGGGCTGGGCCGGGAGATCGCTCGCGAGCTCGCGCTTCGACATGGTGCCAACTTGGTACTCACGGCACGCCGCAGGGATCGGCTGGACGCCTTGCGTGGGGAGCTTACGAAAGGTGCGGGTGTACAGGTAGAAATCGTCCCTGCCGACCTTTCACGGAACGGAGAGCCCGACCGCCTGTTTCGGCAGGCAGTGCAGGGTCGGGTGCTCTACGGGGCCATTCTCAACGCGGGCGTAACCCACTTCGGCGAGCATCTCGAGCTGGACTGGTCCGCCTTCGAAAAACTCATGGCGACCAATGTGACCAGCGTTGCGCGGCTCGTGCATCTCGCCGTGCCCCATCTGATCGAGAACGGCAGCGGCGGAGGGCTGATGCTCGTCACGAGCCTCACTGCTCTCATACCGGTGCCCTACCAGACGGCTTACTCCAGCACCAAGGCCTTCATCACGACGCTGGGACGAGGTCTGCACCACGAGCTGCACAACAAAGACGTATCGGTGACGACTTTTGTGCCCGCTGCGATCGACACCGAGATGATACATCTATCCGGAACGGTCCACACGTGGAGCCCAAAGAGCATCATGGTTCAGGCTGCCGACGCCTGTGCTCGCGAGGCTGTCGAGGCCTTTGCCGCGCGCCGTTACATGTACGTGCCGCGCAGGTTCAACCGCTTGCAGCTTGCCCTCGCGCCGCTGCTGCCACGCGCTTTTCTCGGTTCGCAGCTTGCTTCCCAGTTTCGCAGGGCGTTGCAGCGCGTCCGGGAGCAGCGCAACGACTAGACAGGCTTGGCTCGGTCAAGCCTGTCTGACTAGGCAGATTTCAGGCGTCTCCGGTTCTTGCCGCCGCCCTTGCGTTTCTTCCTGCCCTTGCCGTTTCGTCCTGACTTCAGCTCCAGGGTCGTGTCGCGCGACTCTTTGGGTCTGGCTGTCCTGATGTTGTGATCCTTGGAAGCTAGCAGCATGTACGCTGACAGAGCGACCACCGGTAAACTCAGGCATTGGCCCATGGTTAGTGGAAGGCCGGGGTCCAGTACTTGATAGGCCTTCAAGTACTCGACAAGAAAGCGGCCAACGAAGTAGGTGCCGGTCAGCAGATAAAAAGTCGCGCCGTCGCGCAGTCGGGCTCGGTAGTTGCGGTCGAGCCAGTAGGCGAACCACAACAGGGCAAACCCCCCCAAGGCCTCGTAGAGCTGAGTTGGGTGACGAGCTTCCGGCTGCCGGAGCGCAAAGACAACCCCCCAGGGTAGGTCCGTGGGTTTTCCGTAGATCTCGGAGTTGAAGAAGTTGCCAATCCGAACCCATGGAAAGATCCAGATGGCTCCGATGAGCGAAGCGTCGAGGTACCGATGCAGATCGAGGCCACGGCGCCGAACGTAGATAAGTAGTGCGACAACAGCGCCCAGCGCGCCGCCGTGGCTCGAGAGGCCCTTTCCGATCTCGATGATGCGTTGCGGCTGCTCGATGAACGAGCGTGGCTCATAGAAGATGAGGTGAACGAGGTGCGCCCCGAGGATCATTCCGACCGGCAGCCACAGGGTGAGCCGCTGCGCGTGTTCCTCGGCCAACCCCCGGCGGGCGAAGATGCGCGGATACGCTCGGGCCGCCAACAGCAGCCCAAAGGCGAAGAAGAGTCCATACCAGCGCAGCTCCAGCGGACCGAGCTCAACAATGATCGGGTCGACATCCCAGCGCACGTGTCGGGTACTAGCGGTCGCATGATTGCGACGCAAGACCCCCCGGCGACGAGCTGGCGGCCGGCACGTCCCGCCTACCAGCCGGTCCTGCAATGGCGGGGCCAGCCGGCTACACTACCGGTG
This sequence comes from Pseudomonadota bacterium, assembly GCA_022361155.1. Classification (NCBI taxonomy): domain Bacteria; kingdom Pseudomonadati; phylum Pseudomonadota; species Pseudomonadota bacterium. The sequence continues at coordinate 69,881 of JAKSBK010000095.1, read as the reverse complement.
CATGCCATCTCGCCCATCATGGCCCCCTCCCGGCATCGTGCAGAGGGCTTGGCTCGAGCTCGCCGACGGCCGGTGCCTCGTCGATGCCGTCGAGGTAAGCACCAGCGTATCCACGAACCAGGTGTTTCGAGTAACGCTCGACGACGGGACCACGTTGGTGACGAAGGTCTCCTCCTACGGTCGCTTTCGCGATTTCTACGACGACCACGAGAGTATCCGAGGCTGGACCGAGGCGCTGTCGCATGGGCCTTACGCAAGTTTCTTGGCGCGGGCGGTCTGCAAGGACGACAAGGTGTACGTGTACAACGAGGGTCGTCATTGGGTCGTCTTTTACGTGGACGTCGTGGTCAAGGACCGCTTGCCCAGGATCCTGTCCGGGTCCCAGATCGTGGACCTCGCCGAGGCGTTGGCACGGTTTCACGTCCAGAGCTGGGAAGTACGCGAGCAGGTTCCGGGGACAGCCAAAAGCATCGAGTCGGATCTGGCGGATCTCGCTCACCGTCTCTCGAACGAGCGCTGGGTCTTCGAGTTTCCGCTTTCGGTCGTGGAAGCCGATTTCCTCCGAGGCCAGATCGACGTGCTGTCGTCGAATCTGGAGCGCCTCGAATACCATCAGACTCTGAAGATTCCTGTGCTGATTGACTGGAACACGGGCAATTTTTCCGTGATCTTCCAATCGGGTCACTTCCGTTTCTTCAGCCGGTGGGACTACGATTGGTTCCGCTTGGGCTCGCCGCTTCTTGATTTCTACTTCGCGAGTCGCGTCGTGAGCTCGATGGGCGATCGGAGCGAATTCTCCTACGCTCCCAACACGTTGCTGGATCCACGCTTTTGCCTATTCCTGAGAACCTATTCTCGGGTGCGCCCTTTGGCTCCAGAAGAGCTTCTGCTCTTGCCAGAGCTTTATCGTTTCTTCGTGCTCAACTATGTTGTGAAGGATGGAGAGCATTTCTTCCGCCCCCGAATTTGCCGCAGGTTGCGCAAAAAAGTGGTCAAGCTGCACTTGCCGGCGCTGGACGCCATGGATCTTCGGATGCTGCGCCGGTGCGTGTCTTAGGACGGGACCTCAGGTCGCGATCGATGCGCAAACGAAGTTTGGCAGGATACCCGTAGCGTGGATTCGAACCTCGGCATCGCGTTCCTGTGTATTTCCCGAGAGAACCAGCAGCGTGTCTATTCCAAATTTGTTTCCGCCCAGGATATCTGTATGTAGTGTGTCACCGACCATCAAGACTTGCTTCTTGCTTGTGAGCGGATCGCGAGTCAGCACTAGGTCGTATGCGAAATCAAATATCTGAGTGTCCGGCTTGCCAAAACGAATGAAGGTTTTCTGGATGATTCCTTCGATCATATTGGCCAGGCTTCCTACTGCGATCGAGACATCGGTTTCGCTGGCCGGATAGGACAGGTCGGTGTTGGCCACGACGACGGGTACATTCTGACGCCGCAGTAGGTTGACGCAGCGGTTGATATCTGAAAACCAGTCGAAACCTTCGTCATCGAGCAGCACGAGAGCATCTATGGCGTGGTCGTCGGCGCACTGAGCGACCGGCAGCGGCGTGTGTCCCGCGGACTCGATGTAGTAGGCGGACGACGGCTTGCCGACGTAGGCTACACGACCGGGGCGGACCTTGGAGGCAAGAAAGTCACTGGCCAGCATACCCGAGGAGATGATGTGCTCGACGGGGACCAGCTCGCCGTAGCGCGGGTGGCAGTAGCTGCGCGCCATTTGGCCTGGAGAGCGGGACGCGTCGTTTGTAATCACGTAGCAGTCGCTACCCTGTTCCCCCAGTTTGAGCAGGGTCTCCGCGGCGCCCTGGATCATGCCCGTGGAGTTCTTGAGCACGCCGTAAGCGTCAAGGAACACGAACCGATACGCCGAGGCGATTTCTAGAAAGGACGCTTCGATTCTCAAGGGCAGGTCCTAGTCCTAGTCCCAGTACTAGTCACCTTTGATCAGGATGTTGTCGAAGAGGCGGTCGACCTCGTCGGCTTCCTCGGCTGTCGCCTCGAGCCGGCTGGTCAGGCGTTCGAGGCGTGTCTTGACATCACGGAACCCGGGATCGAGTCGATGGGCGTGCCTGTAATTGTCGAGGGCAAGGGCGGCGTTGCCCAGCAGCTCATGAGCGTTGCCGAGCTCGAAGTACAACGCGAGCTCGTTTGCGTGATCGCGGCGCGGAGCCCTGAGCCCCTCGGTGAAGTGGTGAACGGCATTGGCAAAGTCGCCCTTGGCGACGTTGCTGAGGCCTATCATCGTCTCGGCTATGCAGCGGTGCTCGTCGCTGTCGAGACACAGCTCGAATTCCTGAATCGCGTCGTCATGCAATCCCATTTCCATGTAAGCAATTCCGAGATCGTAGTGCGTCTGCGAATCGCCCTGGCCGACCTCTCTTCGAACGCCTTCTTTGAATTGGCTGAGGACCTCTTCCATGGCCGGCTCGGATGCCGGGGGCTCATCCAGGGCCTCTTTCGTTTGGGCTGCCGTCGGGGCCTCCGACTCGGTTGGCGAACGCTCATCGGCGGCTGGGCTCGTAGACCGCTCGCCGCTGGAGGCGGGGGGCGCGAGGCTGACCGCTTCGAGCACAGCGCTGTCGTCCTCGTCGATCTCGATGAGGTCATCGCTGGTGAGGGTCGTTTCCACCTCGGGCAGGCTCGCGCTGGTGTCCGTGGTGGCCTGTTCGTCCTCGCCGGCGATCGCCGGCCCTGGGATCGTGGTGACCGCCAGCTGGGTGGCTCGTTCGCCGCTGCTGTCGTCGTTGCCCGGCTCAGGGGACGACGCTCGCTCGTCGGCCCGTTGATCGTCGGCGACCACAGACCCTGGAGCGTCGTTGTCCATTGCCCCGTCCAGCGGCTGAGCGGCAGCGTTGCCTCCGAGCTCCCTCAGCTTGTCCTCGATGACGTGGGCGCCTGGATGCTCCCCGAGGGCGTCGAGCAACAGGCTTCGAGCTTCGGACAACCATCCCTGTGCAACGTAGAAGTCGGCCTCCTCGAGAGTCTCCTCGATCTCTTGGGCAAGCTCGGCCGCGCCGGCGTCCGAGACATCGCTCGACGCGTGCGAAGCTTGGCGCGCGCTAGAGGCCGACTCGGACGCGGGCGGCTCACTTGCCTGAATCCTGCCCCCGTCGCCTTCTTCCGCCGCCCCAGAAACGACCCGAAGCGGGGACGACGCGGCCAGCTCTTGCGGCGAGGCCTCTGCCAGCGCCTCGGCCTCCCGTGCAACCTGGTCCTGCAGCATCGGATCCGATGCTGGCAGAGGATTGGTGGGACGGAGCTCGCCCGAGCCCGTGCCGGCGGTCGAGGAGCGCTGCGAGCTGCCGGTCCCCGCCTCGACCCCTTTGGTGATCCGGCTGAGCCGCTGCTCCTCATCAATGAAGATGACGCTGTCGTCTTCGTCCGAGGCCGAGTCCGGCGCTTCGGGAGCGGCAGTCCGCGGCCCTGCTTGCTCTACCGGCTCTTGCAGGGCATCGGGAGCCAGCTCGCGTGCCTCCGCCAAGTACCTGTCGGACGCTTCCGGGTCGTCGCCTCTCACCACGTCGGCGAGCCGTGCCGCCTGTGCGGCGGCTCTTCGTGTGTCGCCGATGCTGAGGAACGTTTCCTTGAGCTTTTCGTGGGCGGTCACGTGCGAGGGATCGAGCACGAGGATGCTTTCGAGGCGGCTGATTACCTTGTCGTGGAGTGCGTACCGGGTAAAGACCTCGCACTCTTCGAGGAGCCTCTCGATCTGCCCCTCACCCGGCCCGACGGGTGGGGCATTCGTCCCGGAAAGGGCGGCAGCGTGGGGCCGGAGCGACGCGGCCAGCGGGGCCGCGGCGGTCGGGGGAAGCGACAGCGGTCGCGGGGCGCCCGAAGGTGGCGCCTCGCTCTCCAGGAGCTCGAGGGCGTCGTCGTCGATCTCGACGATCTCTTCCTCCCCCTCGCCAGCACTCGGAACACGGTGGGCGCCGCTCGTCACGAGCGCGTTGGCCGGCCGCATGCTCGCCAAGGTGGTTCGCGCTTCCACATCACCGGGATCGATCTCGACGATACGTTCGAGCGCGGCCGCCCGTTCCGTCAACCGCCCCGATTCGTGGTGTAACTTGGCGATCTCACGGTAAACGGCGACAGCCTTTTGGACCTGACCCAAAGCACGAAAGGCCTGCGCGAGCAATTCGAGCGTGTCGCAATCTCTGGGATCGGCCCGGAAGCAAGGTTGCAGCTTGGCGAGCGCATGTTTGGCCTCGCCGCGGTTCAAGTACACACGGGCCAGCTCTTGAGCCAGAGGAGCCTCGTCCGGCCGGTGAAATAGCAGCCGCTCCGCGACTTTGACGTAGTCATCCTCTCGGTCTTGCTGTCGCAACAGACCGGCGGCCACCCGAAACGCTGCCACGGCTTCCTGGTTCAGCTTGGCCTTGGATAGAGCCTCGGCCAGCTTGATCTGCGACGCCACGTTTTCCGGATCCAGGTCGACCATGCGGCGGAGCGAAGTGATGGCGGACGCCGTGTCACCGCGCTCCGCGTAGCTGTTTGCGACTTGCTCGTAGGTGTTGAGCGCGTCGCTGACGAGAGAGAGCATCTCGTACATCTCGGCGAGCTTCGTGCGCGCCTCGAGCCGTTGTGGCTCCAGCTTGAGGATCTGCTTGTAGACTGCGACCGCTTTCAGGAAGAAGCCCTGTTCGGCGTAGTGCTTCGCGACCATGTCGTAGGCTTCGATGGCCTGGGCGCCGTTCCCCTGCCGCGCTCGCAAGTCGCCGATCTTGAGGAGGGTGCGGACGTCGTTGGGGTCGGCGCGCACCAGGCGCTGGTACTCCTCAAGGGCCCGGTCGTAATTGCCGCGTTGCAGATGTTTCTGAGCGGCGGCAAGGACTTTGGAGCGGTCGATACTCACAGAACGGTGCCTCGTCGGCCACCGACCCCGAAGTCTACGGTCCTCCCAACTACGCGGTCAAGCTGGTGGGCTTGTTCGCTGCGAGCGCAATCGTTCGAGAAAACGAGTTGAGAGGCGGCCAGCCACGAAGTCAGGGTGTGCCAGGATACGGCGATGTAGGTCCACGTTGGTTCGGATCCCCGTCACGATCATCTCGTCGAGGGCTCGGCGCATCCGGGCGATCGCTTCCTCACGCGTGCGGCCGTGGCTGATCACCTTCGCCAGCAGCGAGTCGTATTCGCTGGGTACCTTCCAGCCCCCGTAGATTCCGCTATCAACACGTATGCCCGTTCCTCCGGGCGGATGGTACTCGGAGATCAATCCCGGCCACGGAGCAAGCGTTTCGGGATCCTCGGCGTTGATCCGGCATTCGATGGCATGACCCCGCGGCTGGGTGCAGGCAGCTTGGAAAGAGGCTTGCTCACCCGCGGCCAGGCGAATCTGCTCCACGACGAGGTCGTATCCGGTGATCATCTCGGTGACGGGATGCTCGACCTGAATCCGGGTATTCATCTCCATGAAGTAGGGCTCCTGCCCGTCCATCAAGAACTCCAGCGTTCCCGGCGAGCAATAGCGGCTCGCGAGCATGGCCTTGGCGATGGCGGCTGACATGGTGCGCCGCAGATCCGCGCTCACGGCGACGGCCGGTGCCTCCTCCAGCAGTTTCTGGTTGCGCGCTTGGATCGAACACTCGCGCTCGCTGAGCACGGACACGAAGCCTGCACCATCGCACAGCACTTGGAACTCGATGTGACGTGGCTCCTGAATGTAGCGCTCGCAATAGAGATCGCCGCTCTTGAAGGCCGCGGCGGCTTCGGCCCTGGCCGGTGCGTAGGCTCGCCGCATGTCCTGCGCCGAACGAATCACCTTCATTCCGCGCCCGCCTCCTCCAGCGCTCGCCTTGAGCATCACAGGGTAGCCGATCGCGTCCGCTTGCCTCACCGCGTCGTCCTCACTGCGCAGGATCGGGCTGCCCGGCAAGACCGGAAGCCCGAGCTCCACGGCGAGGCCGCGGGCCCGTACCTTGTCGCCCCATTGGCGCATGTTGGCAGGGGTGGGGCCGACGAAAGCGAGGCCGCAGCGCCCGCAAATCTCCGCGAAATCGGCGTTCTCGGCCAGGAAACCGTACCCGGGGTGAACGGCGTCGGCCCCGGTGATTTCGGCGGCCGCGATGATGGCCGGGATGTTGAGATAGCTCTTGGACGCAGCAGCCGGGCCGATGCACACGGCTTCGTCCGCGAAGCGAACGTGCAGCGCCATGTTGTCGGCCTCGCTGTGGGTCGCAACGGTCGCTATTCCGAGCTCGCGGCAGGCGCGGATGACACGCAGGGCGATCTCCCCTCGGTTGGCGATCAGGATCTTCCGAAACATGGGCTGCGGCCGGTCCGGGGGCGCCCGCCAAGCCGGGCGCCTGCTAAGGGCCCGCGGGGTCTATACTTTCTGAACCTTGAACAGGCGCTCACCATATTCCACGGGCTGCGCGTCTTGAATCAGGATCTCGAGTACGGTGCATTCGTACTCCGCCTCGATTTCGTTCATTAGCTTCATCGCTTCCACGATGCAGAGCACTTGTCCGGGTGCCAGGTGCTGGTTGACTTCGACGTAGGGTTTTTCGCCCGGAGACGGAGCACGGTAGAAGGTGCCCACGAACGGCGACGTGACGTAGGCCGTGTTGGGGTCTTCGGTCACCTTGGGCGCAACCACCGCCGGCGTACTCTCGGCCCGCATCGAGGGCGGCAACTCCGACTGGGTCGCCGGGCCCGCCAAGGCGGGCGCCTCGCTCGAGACCTTGGCGACGCGGTGCAGTTCGATCCGTTCGTCGCCCTTTTCGACGACGAGCTGCGACAGCCCGAATTCCTTGATCGCTCGCATGAGCTCGCGAAGCTGCTTGAGATCGATATCCATGGTGCGGCCTGCGCGGACGGGAGGGCTCGCCCCCGCGTGCTACGGGGAGGAGCCCGCTGGGAGTGCCTTCAGATAGTCGATCAAGCCCCGCAAGCCAAGGCTGTAGGCGCCGGGTCCGAAACCGACGACGCTGCCCACGCAAACCGGAGCGGTAAGCGAGCGCTGACGGAACCGCTCCCGGCGCTGCGTATTCGAGATGTGCACCTCCACGCTCGGCAGGCCGCAAGCGCTGATCGCATCCCGCAGGGCCACCGAGGTATGGGTGAAGCCACCTGGATTGATAACCAGTCCGCTATGCTGGCCGCGGGCCTGCTGAATCCAGTCGATCAGTTGACCCTCGTGGTTGCTCTGGCGGCAGTCGACGTGGCAGCCGAGGGCAGCGCCCAGCTCGGCGAGCCTTCCGTCAATCTCCGCCAGCGAGCGGTTGCCGTAGTGCTCGGGCTCGCGCGTGCCCAACAGGTTCAGGTTCGGTCCATGCAGCACCAGCACGCGCAGGGTTGGCTCGAGCGCGGCCATGAGCTAGGGACACACCTACAGCCCCGCCGCGAGTCTGGGTGCACCCACGCGCAGCAGATAGCGGGCCTTGCCCACGTTGCCCTCGGGCTTGAGTGCCAATGCCACGAAATACTCGTCGCTGAGCATGCGTACCACGGCGGTCATGTGCTCCGCCTTGATGGCGACCTCACGAGCTGGACCGATGCCCAGCATTTGGGCGGCCTGCTTGATCTGCGACAGCACCACGCTGTATTCCATGCCCACGCTCTCGACGCCCACCTCCTCTTCGGCCCCGACGTACTGGTCCACCGCGATGCCGTCGAAGCCCATCAGGACGCCGGCTATCGCCCCTTCGGTCTTTGTCACGCATTCTTTGAGCACTTGTTGGAACATGACGAAGCGGACCATAGTCCAAGCCTCGCCGCAGCGTCGACCCAATTCGGCGGATAGCGCGCAGTCTTGAACAGGTAGTCCGTTCGCCACGGCAACCCACTGCTTGACCGAGCCGGTCCGCGTGGCTACATGTGCCAACTGCAGGCCCGTCCCAACATGACTTTCCCGTTTTCGCCGGCCCTGACCACCGGCCGTCGTCGATCCCGAAAGGTCATTGTTGGACGGGTCCTAGCAAGCGCGGACGTGGCGGAATTGGCATACGCGCCAGACTAAGGATCTGGTGGGGGAAACCCCGTGGAGGTTCAAATCCTCTCGTCCGCACCGGTGATCGCGGGGGTCTTGCGCAGCGGCTGTCTGGATCCGACCCCGGCGCCGAACGGGGTCGGATACCGGCTCGAATCGGAGGCGGATCGTCTCACGCACCCCGCACGGCGCGGCCGAAGCGACGGATCCGCTCGTCCTCCTCGGGTGACAGCGAGCCCCTGCCCAAGGCGCGCAGGTTCTCCTGCAGCTGCTGGCCGCTGCCCGCACCGCACAGGACGAGGTCTACGTGGGGGCTCGAGAGGCAGAAGCGGTAGCAGTCGCCGGCAGACATGGCCTCTCCGTCCCAGCCCTTGGGTGGCTTGAGCAGCTTGCGCCATGAGGTTGCGGTGTAGGCGACCGTCAGCGGACGGCGCTGCGCGTAGCTGGGGAAGATATCGGTCTCGGCGCCGGGGTGCGCGGCGTTGTAGCGCAGCATCAGCAAATCGAGGGGCGAGTCAACGGCCAGCCGAGCCGCGCGCGGCCGATCGTGGATGGATACCCCGATGGCCCGCGCCAACCCCTGTTCGCGCAACCTCACGAGCTCTCGCTGTACGGATTGGGTGAAGGCGGACATCTTGCCGAGCCAAAACACCTGAAACACATCGATGTAGTCGACCCCGAACAAGCGCAGCAGCTTCTCGGCGGAACGTCGCACGCTGCCACCCAGGAATGCCAGCGCCGGCCCGCTTGCGAGCACATAGCGCTCGCGATCGCGCTGGAGCGCCGCCTTGATCGCTTCGTGGCACTCGCCCGTACGGAATTTGGTCCAGAACAGGTAGTTCACCCCCTTGTCGAGCGCTGCCTGCACACCCTGAGCGTCCACCCCGTAGTTGAATGCAAGCCCCAGCCGGTGCACGCGTTTGTTCACGACCGGGAGTTGACGGTGCAGGAAATCCATGTCGTTCATCGTTCGCGTCATGGGGTTCTAGCTGGGTTGGACGCCTGGGTTGAGCTGCAGATCGAGTAGCTCGATTTCCAAGTACGCGTATTCGCCCTCGGGCGGATGCCAGCGACCTTCACCGCGGCCGGGCACGCGCACGGGGCCGAAGTTTCTGTACTGCCCGACGGGGGTCGACCAGCGCTGCTGGACGAAGTGTTTGCCGTCACGTGAAGCAGCGAGGCGGTCGTCCGAAACGAAGTCGACGAGATCGCCGGTCTCACCGAACCACAGCACGGCGCTGACCGTGTTCGAACCGACCGTGTAGTGCCCCCGCGCCGACCGGTCGTTCAGGGGCTGCCAGTGGATCTCCGGGTCGACAAGCTCGGCTGGGGCCAGCACGCATATGTCGTTGAACAGCGTGACGGTTTCCGCGCGAGTCATCTCGGGGCCGCGTGCGTCAACCAGCGGAAAAAGCGACAGCAGCCGCACGCGCATACTGGCCGTCCCGCCGGCAAACGCGTGGTACACATCGAGCGGCACGCCGCTGCGCTTGGCCTTCATGAAGAAGAAGCGGGCCGGCTCGTTCGGCCAATTATGCTGCTCGGCGGTGAACTCCATCCATGGCTCGTCAGCGCCGGCGCGAATCCGTCCCTGCCAGCTGGCCTTGAAGTGGTGCACTCGCGGCCGGCCGAGGACTCCCGCCTTTCGCAGGTAGCGCCGCACAGGTGGGGGCAGGCGGGACAGGTGCGCTTCAATCAGCGTCGGACGCGAGCCCCGCTGCCTCAGTCGTTCCTGGGTGGCGCGGGCATATTGGGTGAACAAGCTCACGGGTCCCTCATAGGCCACGATCCCGCCGGCTGCTACTCGCCGCGCATGCGGGCACGATAGAGCAGCTAATCGGGCGGCCGACTTGACGTGCCTCACGCCGCATCTTCGCTTCGCGCAGTTCCCGCTCGACGACGGGCACGAGTCGTGACAATTGGTCCTTGCGCAGGTAGTCATGCGCCCCGGCCTTCATCATCTCGACGGCCGACGTTTCACCGATCGCGCCGGACACTATGACCAGGGGCAGATCGGGATCTCGGCCGCCGCGAGCAGGCTTTCCGCCCTGCAGGCGTCGGTTCAAGTGCAGGTCGAGGTCAGCGTTGAAGTCAGCGCTGCCGCGGGCGTCAGCTCCGGTTGAGCTGCTCGGTCCGGTGTTGCGGGACGGGTTTGCGCCGGCGATGGCAAGCGCTTCGCTGCGCGCGATCGCGGCTCTTCCGCCCCTCAGTTGACCGACATGAGGCGTATCAGCCGCAGCAGCATGGGCAGGTTCGCGAGGGCGCCGTAGACCCGCAGCCGGCCTTGGCGCAGCGCCTCGGCCATGGTCCGCACGGCTTTCCCCCGCGGGCTCGGCAGCCCGAGCCGTCCAACTTCGAGCAGGGAGAGGTTGATGACGGTCTCGCTGTCGGCACGAAGCGTGACATCGGGAAGCCCTACGACGCCGTGGTGGACAACGACGCGTCCCGCGCAGAACTCCAACGTGAGCGAGACCTCTGCGTCCTCCGCCACCAACGTCACGCGGCCGGAAATGCGCCCGAAGTCGGCTCGCTTGGCCGGCTTGTCACGCAGGTTTTGTCGCAGCAGGTCCGCCAGCATGCAGGCCAGACCGTTTTTCTCGCTGCCTGGAGCAAGGGCTACCTGGGACTGCTCGGGCGAATCGTCGCTACTCATGGGATTGTACGAACTCGGTGGGCACTCTTTGTGCGCTGCTGACAAGCTGACGCGACGACTCCACGTAGCGGATTATCGTAGGCAGGTGGCCTTTGGTCAGCTTCAGCTTGCCCTGCATCATGGCCTTGATGGGGTCGAGCTCTCCCTCGATCACCGAGCGCCAGCGGGCGTAGCTGCCCTCGATCACGAACGGCGCCTTGCCCCGGCCGGTGTCCGCGTCGACGAAGCTAGCGGCGTTGCAGCGGCCAGCATGCACATCGAGCAGCATCCCCATGTCCCGATCGATGCCCAGGTTCGAGTCGGCTGCGACCACCATCAGCACGGCGCCGTGGGTCCAGTCGGCGCCCGCGCGAGCATAATCGGGGTTCTCGTTGACCGCGTCCTTGAACGCTGCCGTCCACTCGGCCGATGGAAATCTGTGCATGCTGCGAGCTGAGCTCCGCATCGCGGGTTGCGGTTACGCTGTGCGCTTGCTTCTCGTGCCTGCTGCTTGTGTCTGCTGCTTGTACAAGCAAGAGGAGGCAGGGAAGATAGGGGACGTGGCGATCGAACGCAACGCAGGCCGGCTCATGGCTTCGGACTCCACCAAGGTTTCGGGCACGCAGGCGCTTGCCCTGCAGTCGTCTCTGTTGCTAGCGGCCGGTTTCCGGCATGGCATGTCGCTACGCGCAGGTGGCTCGAGCTCGGCGCCGTTCGATTCGCTCAACCTCGGGCGTGATCTGGGCGACGCCCCGGAGCAGGTGCAGGACAACCACCGCCGGCTCGCTGCCTCGCTGGGCTACTCGTGCGCGCGACTGTTCGAGCTGAGCCAGGTTCATGGCTCCGCGGTACACATCGCGCATCCGGAACAGAGTCCGGAGCGCTTCCGGCAACGCCAGGGAGACGCGATCGTCGTGCGCCATCATGGACTGGCGGCGGGCGTGCGTGTGGCCGATTGTATCGCGCTGCTGCTGGCAAACCCGGCAACCGGCGGCGCGGCTGCGGTTCACGCGGGTTGGCGAGGCCTGGTGTCCGGGGTGATTGCCGCCGCCGTGGCGGTCCTGGCCGGGCCCGGTCGGGGAGCTGGCGCGCGCGTTTTAGCCGCCGTCTTCCCCCACATCCGAGCCTGCTGCTTCGAGGTGGGTCAAGACGTGGCGACCGAGCTCGCCGGCGCGGCCGGGGACCAGCGCGTCGTAGACCGTCGCCGGCCGCGCCCGCGGGTGAGCCTTTCGGCGGTGGCACGCGCCCAGCTTCGGGCGTGTGGCCTGGGCTCCGAGCGCATCGAGGACATCGACGGCTGCACGCGCTGCGAGCCCGAGCGCTTCTTTTCGTATCGCCGAGACGGGCCGCGTTCGGGCCGGCATCTGGCGGTCGTGGTCGGCCGGCGCGCCGGCCAGCGCTAGCAGGCTGGGGGCGCGCATGCGAGGTCTACCCGCCCCCGACACTTCGTGCTATGCGCAGCGCGCCGATGGGTTGGTTCACCAAAAACAGGGCGGCCCGCAACGAGAAGAAGCGCACGCTCGGTGAGGGTATCTTCCGTCGCTGCGAGAATTGCGGCGAAACCCGCACAGCCGAAGAGTTCAACGCCAACATCGAGGTCTGCCCGGGCTGCGGTTTCCACTACCGGCTCAGCGGAGAAGCCTGGCTCGACTTGTTGCTCGACCCCGGATCCTGGACCGAGGCCGAGCAGGCGCTGGTTTCCATGGATCCCCTGGGGTTCAAGGACAGCAAGCGCTATCCGGACCGGATCAAGGCAGCGATCAAGAAGACAGGCGTAAACGATGCCGTCCTGACCGGCACGGGCGCGATCGAGGGCCGGCCGGTGGAAATGAGCCTGCTCCTGTTTCGATTTCTGGGCGGCTCCATGGGCTCGGTCGTCGGGGAGAAGATCACCACGACCTTCGAGCGGGCAGCAGAGCGCCGGCACCCCGCTGTCGTGCTCAGCTCCTCGGGCGGCGCGCGCATGCAGGAAGGCGTGCTCTCGCTCATGCAGATGGCGAAGACGGCCGCCGCCTTGGGCAGGATGCGAGACGAGGGGGTGCCTTTCGTGAGCGTGCTCCTGGACCCCACAACAGGCGGCGTTGCAGCGAGCTACGCGCTGCTCGGCGACGTCAACATCGCGGAGCCGCGGGCACGCATTGGCTTTGCAGGCGCCCGCGTGATCGAAAACACCATCCGTCAGAAGCTGCCGGAAGGCTTCCAGCGCTCGGAGTTTCTGCTCGAGCACGGCATGCTGGACATGATCGCCGAGCGCCGCGAGATGCGTGCCACGATCGCCAGGGTCTTGTCGCATCTCGTGGGCTGAAAGCCGCATGCAGCCGCTGCCTTCGCCGTACCCAAGGACTGTGCGTGCGAGCTACCGCGAAGCCCTCAGGGGTCTTTACGCACTTCAGGCCCGCGGCGTCAAACTCGACCTCGAGCGCATGCACGAGGCGCTCGCCCTGCTCGACTCGCCCGAGCTCGCCACGCCCTTCGTGCACGTGGCTGGAACCAACGGCAAGGGAAGCGTTTCGGTCATGCTCGCCGAAACGCTGCAGGCTGCGGGATACCGTACAGGCCTGTACACCTCGCCGCACTTGCATCGCTTCGTGGAGCGGATACGTGTGAACGGGCGCGCGATCACGCAGCGCGAAGTGGCTGGGCGCCACCAGGCCCTCAGTCGGGCGCTCGCGCAGCCGGGTGCGCCACGCCTGACCTTTTTCGAGCTCACCACCCTGATGGCGTTCCAGCACTTCCGTGACCGGCGCTGCGACATCGCCATACTCGAGGTCGGTCTGGGCGGGCGCCTCGATGCGACGAATGCAGCGCCGTCGGTGTTATCGGTCATCACGCATATCGGTCACGATCACGGCCGCATCCTGGGCACGGATCTGGCGAGCATCGCGCGCGAGAAGGCGGGCATTCTCAAGTGCGCGGTTCCTGCGATCGTGGGCGTGCGTGAGCCGAGCGCGCTCAGCGTGATCGCCGGCCGCGCCCGGGAGCTGGGTGTGCCGACGTTGTGCGCCGGCCGTGACTTCGAGCCCCGTCCATGGCAAGCGAGCGGCTCGTTCGACCTGGCGCTGGGCGAGCAGCGGCTGCAGGGGCTGCGTTGCGGGCTCGAGGGAACTCACCAGGTTCACAATGCGAGCTGCGCGGTCGTGGCGGCGCTGCAGCTCGAGCGGATCGGCTTTCCCGTTGCAGAGGCCGCCATCCGACAAGGCCTCGAGCGCACCCGCTGGCCGGGTCGCAACGAGTGGCTGCCCGGAAAGCCGGCCTGCCTGCTGGATGCAGCGCACAACCTCGATGGCTGCCGGGCGCTAGCCAGTTTCGTCACCGCCCACCGGAACGGCCGCAAGGTGGCGCTGCTCTTTGGCACGATGGCGGACAAGGATTACGCGGGCATGCTCCATAGCCTGCGCCCCCACGTGGACAGCGTCGTGTACGCGGCCCCACCGCTGCCTCGTGCCGCCCCACCGGAGACACTGCACCAAGTCGTGCCCGGTACGTGCTGCCCCGATCCCAGGGCAGGCCTGGAGCGAGCGCAAGGGGACGCGGGAGAGCGCGGCCTGCTCGTGGTTGCCGGCTCCATTTTCATGGTAGCCGTGGCACGCGAGCTCCTGCTCGGTGTGCGCTCGGATCCTCCGCTCCGCATGTAGTGTCCTGCGTCCCAAACCTCGGCGACCGAAGCGGGCTAGGAACTGCCTGCAAGCTCGACGCCCTGCAGCTTGGCTTGATGCTCGGCGACTACACCGGCGCCAGGCACGCCTGGGCTGCCGTTTCCCGAAGCACCGCTGCCCGAAGCACCGGTCGTTCGGCCAGCATCGGGAGGCAGCGCTTGCGACGTCCCGGTTTGGAAAGCCGGCGAACAGGCTCCGGGCAGCCAAGCGGCAGCAAGCCCCATGCCCGCGCAAAGAGCTTCGTGACACTCGCGCCGGCAATCACCCCGCCAGCAAGGCGGTACGTTTGGGGCGGCGGTTGCAGGAGAGGATCTTCTTGCGCACCCGGACCGCATCGGGCGTGACCTCCACCAGCTCGTCGCTGTCGATGAACTCCATCGCGGTTTCCACGTCAAGCTCCAAAGGTGGGCTCAGGACCACGTTTTCGTCGCGACCTGCTGCTCGGATGTTGGTGAGCTTCTTCTCCCGGGTCACATTGACATCGAGGTCGTTGGCGCGGTTGTGCTCACCCACGATCATGCCTTCATAAACCCGGCGGCCTGGACCCACGAACAAGCGGCCGCGCGGTTGCAGCTGAAACAACGCATAAGGGGTGGTGTTGCCCTTGCGGTCGGCAACCATGGCACCTCGCTTGCGACATACCTTCACGCAGGAGGGTGCGGCCCAGCCGTCAAATAGCGTGGTGAGCAGTCCCGTGCCGCGGGTGTCGGTGAGAAACTCGGAACGGTAGCCTATGAGGTTGCGGGACGAAATCCGGAACTCGGAGCGTACGCGACCGCTCAAGGGACTCGACATGGCGATCATATGCGCGCCACGCTGACCGAGCTTGGACGTGACCACGCCGACGTGCTCCTCTGGAACGTCCACGACCGCCCGTTCGAAGGGCTCCTCGATGACGCCGCCGCGGTCTCTTTGCACCGCCTCGGGCGTGCCCAGCGAAAGCTCGTAGCCCTCGCGGCGCATGTTCTCGACGAGCACGGCAAGCATGAGCTCGCCTCGGCCGTAGACCGTGAAGGCATCGGGCTGATCGGTCGGCTTGCAGCGCATAGCCAAATTGCGTCGCGCCTCGCGCTGCAGGCGGTCTCGCAGATGTCTCGAGGTGATGAACTGTCCGCTCTGGCCCGCAAAGGGGGAGCTGTTCACCTGGAAGCGCATCTTGATGGTCGGGTCGCTGATCTCGATGCGCGGCAGGGGCACAGGCGTATCCAGGGCCGTGACGGTGTCGCCGATCTGCAGCTCCTCGATCCCCGAGAACGACACGATGTCGCCGGCGCAGGCATCCTCGACGTCGACCCTTCGCAAGCCCTCATAGCGGTAGAGCTTTCCGACGCTCGCACGCCGCTCGCCGTCTTTGTGCAGGTGCATCACCAGCTGCCCAGGGCGCAGGCTGCCCTGCACGACGCGTCCCATGCCGAGCCGCCCGACGTAGTCGTCGTGTTGAATGTTGGCCACAAGCATCTGCAAGGGCTTGCCCGAGCCGTCTTCGGGAGGCGGTATGCGCGCGATGAGGGTTTCAAACAACGGTCCCAGATCGCCGAGATCGTCGCTCATGGCCCGTTTGCATTGACCGAGCTTTCCAATCGTATAGAGCGTCGCAAAATCGGCCTGCTCGTCGCTGGCCTCGAGCTCGCAGAACAGATCGAAGACTTCGCTCAAGACCTCGTCCGGACGGGCATCGTGCCGGTCGATCTTGTTGATGGCGACTACGATCGGCAGCCCCAGCCCGAGCGCGTGCTGCAACACGAAGCGGGTCTGCGGCAAGGGTCCCTCTGCCGCGTCCACTATCAGAAGCGCCCCGTCTGCGAGCATCAGGGTTCGCTCTACCTCACCGCCGAAATCGGCATGACCGGGCGTGTCGATGATGTTGATGCGCGTGCCGCGATACTGGACCGACGTGTGCTTGGCCAGAATCGTGATACCGCGCTCGCGCTCGAGGTCGTGCGAATCCAGCGCCCGCTCAGGCACCTGCTCGTTGCGCCGGAAAACGCCGGTTTGATGCAGCATCGCGTCGACCAACGTCGTCTTGCCGTGATCGACATGCGCCACGATCGCGACGTTTCGCAGCGAGCGGCTGCCCAGCGGCCGGTTATCCGCCGCCTCGACCCCGCTCCGCGCCTGCTGGGATTGGCGTGTCATCTCAACCGTTCGCCGACGCTTTAGCACGAGGCCAGCGTGCGGCCAGCAACACTGTAAGACAGCCGCGTACTGCCGGTACCGAGATCGTACCTATTTGATGCAGTAAGTGGACGCGCGCGCGGGCTTCGGTGACGTTGAGACCGTGGGCAGTGCGCGGAGGCGATGAGCATGGCACAAGCACCGTCGATCGAGCTCGACCAAGAAACGAACGAGCGGCTCCTTTTGGAAACCGTGACGGCGGCGATCAACGCGCGCGTCACCCGGCGCGACGGGCGCGGGATGACGGTCGAGCAGGTTCTTCCATTCCTGAAGCTGCGGACCGGGGTACGCGACGAGTCCCGACGTCGCTGCCTCATCGAGTCGGTGGGCATCGTGATCGAAGACGAGGTGCCGCGACTGGTGATGCGTTTGGGCTACGAGTCGCCCTTCCTGGAGCAGCGCGCCAGCGACACCGCAGCCGGGCGATCCGCGGTGCACGACTCCCACCAGGGTGAGTCCCGCGGCAGCGAGCAGGCCCTGCTTGCAGCGCGCAGCTCGACCGGCGCACGCCTCACCCTACCCTACGCGCCCGCGATGCCCCCACCGCTACCTTCGCGGCGCAACGATCGAAGCGTGACCGCCACGGACACCAAGGGTGCGCGTAGCGAGCTCGTGCCCGGTGCCGCTCGAGCGAGCGCATCCGGGATTCGCCGGCTCATGCTGGCGCTGCGCAGGGGCCTGAGCGCGTGCGTCGGGTTTTATGCCGTCGCCTGCGTTTTGCTCGCGGTCGCACTTGCCTGGGCCGTGCGACCAGGGGCCCGCTTGTGGCAGCGCCTGTTCCGGAGCGGCGCGGGAGCTGCCGGGTCAGGGGGATCGAGCCCGAGCAGCCAAGCTCTGCAGGCCGTGGAGCCTGAACCGATGGGCGCACTACCGTCGGTGGCCGCCCCTTCGGGCCGCGACGTGGCACCGCCCCGGCGCATCACGAGCCATCCCCGG
Source organism: Pseudomonadota bacterium (assembly GCA_022361155.1). Lineage (NCBI taxonomy): Bacteria > Pseudomonadati > Pseudomonadota > Pseudomonadota bacterium. Next base: position 52,543 of record JAKSBK010000095.1, on the reverse strand, counting down.
CGCATCACGAGCCATCCCCGACGATCGCCGCCCGCGTCCCGCGCCCAGCGACGCCCCCGCAAAGCTTGCCCGCAGCGACGCTCTCTACCTCGCCCTGCCGCGCGCACCCAACAAGAGGCCGCCGTGAGCCCGAGGGTCCGAACCACGGTCTGCTCGGCTTTGCCGCGGCCTGCCCGAGCACCCGCGCGAGGCGGGTCCAGTCAAGAAGCCGCGGCCGGGTCCTCGGCCACGCGAACGATGCGCACGCCGACCTCGCCTTCGATGTCCACGAGCTCGCCCGTGGCCATGGCCGCCGGGCCGGCTCGCAACACCACGTGCTCCCCTATCCGCCGTCCCGTGCTCAGGACCTGACCGGGCTGTAGGGCTGCGAGCTCCGCCAGGGTCAGATGGAAGCGAGCGAGCTCCACTCGAAGCTCGATCGGTGTGTCGCCTGCGGGGACGAGCGGGTCAAAAGGCTCCTGTTCCGCTTCGTGAGACTTGCTGTCGCCCATGGCCCCGTCTTGTACTCGAAGAACACGCTCGATCACCAGAGCCTCATCGTGCACATGGCAGGAGCAGTGCGTGTGCTTTGTGCCCCCGAGCGATAGCTCTGCTCGGCCCCGCCAGCCGTCTTCGACCCTGCACAGCGCGCAGGCGTCAGGCACCAGTATGTCGCCAGGGAGCAGCGACCGCAGCTCCGAAAGCTCGAGCTGGGCCTGGCCCGCGTCGGCGGCTAGCGCAAACGGCAGTGTGCGCGCAAGCGTGTCCGGCAGTCGGGCCGGGGGCAGCTGCGGCGCGCCGCAAGAGGACCACGCGGACGCGCTGGTCCACAGCTGCACATGGCCGCGGACGGGCTCGACCCAGACCTCGAAGCACGCGCCGGCATCGCAGGGCGCTGACCGCTTCAGGGAGCTGATCCGTTCGGGTCGGACATCGATCGCGCACAAGCATTGCCCGCTGGGAGCCAGTAAACGTGCCAGCACGTAGGCCAGCACCCCCTTGGAGAACTCGTCCGCTGGGAACACCCCGCGCCCGATGCCCGAGTTGCCGTCGCCCCCGAGCGCACGGTCCACCACCACGGCCGCCAGCAGCTGGTCGATCTCAGCGACCCACAAATGGCCTGCGGCGTCGTCGATCACCGCGACCACCACGGGCCGGCCATCCGGCGGCAAGGCATCTTCGGGCGGCCCCGGCCGAGCCCCGGTGAGTCGGAACCGTACGGGCGCGCCGAGCAGCTTGCTGGCGGTATCGAGAGCCATACCCAGTTCGATACCAGCGAATCGGTGCACGCAGCGACGGAGCAGCTCCACCTGGCCGCGGCTCAGCTTGGGCCAGCGCCCGTACGGGTAAGGCGAGGCGTGCCTCGCTGGTGGGCGGCTCGTTGTCACCGGCGCTGCACCGTCAAGAAGCGGGCGAAAGAGTCGATGTTGGGTTCGGGGTCGAGTCTGTCATGGCCCACGGAAACGCGCTAACAATGGTATGCTGAGTGCTGTGGCTGACTCCCTCCTGGGCAAAGAGGTTGCAGGGCAGTTTCGCATCACGTCGAGGATCGGCACCGGAGGCATGGGCTCGGTTTATCTGGCCCAGCAGCCCAGCATGAACCGCGAAGTGGCTATCAAGGTGCTGCATTCCAAGTACGCTGCGCGAGCCGACGTGAGCGCGCGCTTCCGGCGTGAGGCGCGCGCCATGAGTCAGCTGTCTCATCCCCATACCGCCCGGGTATTCCTTTTCGGCGAGCTCGACAACGGTTGCGCCTACTTCGTAATGGAGTACCTGAAGGGGCGGAATCTGGCCCAGGTCGTGCGCGCCGAAGGCCCCATGGGGCCGGAGCGAGCGCTCAACATCATGGTACAGGTTTGCGGCGCACTCGACGAGGCCCACAAGCTGGGCATCATTCACCGCGATCTGAAGCCGGAGAACATCTTCCTGACCCAGCAGGGTGGCATCCGCGACTACCCGAAGGTGCTCGATTTCGGACTGGCCAAGGTCACCCAAAAGCAGATGCGGCCCGACTCGATCATCTTGACCAAGCAGGGCATGGTGTTTGGGACGCCGGAGTTCATGAGCCCGGAACAAGCCCAGGGCAAGGAGCTCGACGCACGCTCGGACATCTACGCGCTCGGCATGATCTTGTACGAGCTGCTCACCGGCAGGTTGCCCTTTGACGCGCGCAACGCGCTCGAGTTCATGAAGGCCCAGGTGACCAGCGAGCCCATTCGACTCAACGATCGCAGCAAGAGCAAGCAATTCTCGGCCCAGCTCGAGACCGCAATCATGAAGGCGCTCGAGAAGGACGCGGGCAAGCGCTATCCTACTGCCGCGGAATTCGGGCTCGCGCTCAAGGGCTGCCTAACAGGCGCCGCCGTCAGTAGCGCGCGCCATGCGATAGCGGGCGCGGCCGTCCCAAGCACGAAGACCCGGTCCGCGCGGGCCGCTGCCACCGAGCCGACTGGGCCGGTGTCGGCTCCATCCAACGACGCGCACGTGGGAGTCGGCAGCTCGGCCGCGGCCACGCCCACACCACCGCCGAGCGCGCGCTCGCCCGTGCCCCTGGTCCTCGTGGGCTTTGCGCTCGGCCTCAGCGTGGCTGGGGCTGTGGCCGCCGCCTTCTGGGCGCTGGGGTAGTTCCGGGGATTGCCGATTCCAATCGAGTGCTCCGGGCACGGTCGCTCTGCGCACGTAGCCTGCTTCGAGACGGGAGAATCGGCCCTCATCGGTCACCGTCCTCCGGCCGATCCAACCGTGCCGGCCGCCGCGTCCTCGAGTGGCAACGGTGAGCCGCGCGGTGCTGTGTCCAGGTCTTCGGACAGTCCTATCCGGACGGGGCTTGGTTCGGACGGATCAGCTCGGTCAGCAGGGCCTCGGGAGACAGGTCACCGCCCAGGACTCCGCGCTCCTTGCGCCAGATCTTGAGGTGATCGGCCTGTCCGCGCTCGAACCACACCGCGGACACAACGCCGCGGGCGTCGGCATACTTGCGCAGCGGGCCCGGCTTGGTGGCTTTGGGTCGCAGGTCCACTCGCAGGCCCGCAGAGCGCAGCTTCTGGCTGAGCACCAGGGCTGCTCCAAGGTCGTCTTCATGCGTCGCGCTCAGGACGACGTCTGCGTGGGCCATGGCAGCAGGGAACATCCCGCGCTCTTGCATCACGACCAGGATACGCTCGAGCCCAAGCGAGATGCCGCAAGCGGGCATGTCCTTGCCTAGAAACATGCCGATCAGCCCATCGTAGCGCCCGCCGGCCCCCAGCGAGCCTGCAAGATCGGGGACGGCTATCTCGAAGATGCAGCCCGTGTAGTAGCCGAGCCCACGAGCCAACGAGACGTCGAACTCCAGATGACGCGCAGCCGGTGTCAGCGCGGCCAGCTCGAGTACGCGATCCACATCGGACAACGCCTGCCGGCCCAGGTCGCTACCACTCAGCTGTTCGCGCATGGTGACCATGCTTGCAGACTCGCCCACGATCTCGAGTAGCCTCGTGCAACTTGCGGATTCGATGCCGCGAGCGAGCAGCTCTTTTTCGACGCCGGGCAGGCCGATCTTGTCGAGCTTGTCGAGCGCGGTGATGGCGGCGAGCTGCTGGTGAGCGGCGATGCCGGCACGCTGCATCACGGCCTTGAGCAGCAAGCGATGGTTGAGCCGCACGCGGAAGGAGGCGAAACCCAGCCGCTGCATGCACTCGCAGGCCGCGCTCGCCACCTCTGCCTCTACCAGCAGCGAGGAGGAGCCGATCACATCCACGTCGCACTGGTAGAACTCGCGGAAGCGTCCTTTCCCGGGGGTATCCGCGCGCCACACCGGCTGAATCTGGTAGCGCTTGAACACGGCAGGAAGCTTGCCCTGATGCGCCGCGACCACGCGAGCCAGCGGGACCGTGAGATCGTAGCGCAGGCCGAGATCCGAGAGGCGCTGCTCGGCCGCCGGCGCAGTCTCACCGCTGCGTCCATGCACGACCGTGCCCGAGCGCTCGAGCAGCTCCGCGGCCTGTCGGATTCCGCTGACCAGGGGCTGACCCCGCAACAGCACCTTGAACAGCAGCTGGTCCCCTTCCTCGCCGTACTTGCCGAGCAGGGTCTCGAGGCGCTCGAAGCACGGCGTCTCGAGCGCCTCGAAACCGTGCGACTCGTACACGCGCCGGATGATGGACGTCACGTGCTCGCGCTTGCGCACGTCGTCAGGCAAGAAATCCCGGGTACCCCTGGCAGGCTGGCTGGCCATCGCAGCCGCTGTGTATCACCGGCCGGCTAGCTTGCAACGCAGGGTGGCCAGTACCTTAACCCCCAAAGTACTTGGCGAAGTCGTAGCCCTTGAACGCGCAATACGCGCGCAGATCTTCCTGCAGCGCGTTGATCGCCAGCGCCACGACCAGCGCGTCGTCCACGTATCCGACCCCGGGGAAGAAATCGGGCATGAGGTCGATAGGGGCCAGGAAATACAGAAGCGCTCCGGCCGCCATGGCTATGGAGGTCCATGGCACGGTGCTGTAGTTGCCCTGCCAGTAGTCCTTGATCATCTCGAACAGGAGCTTGACCTGATTGACGAGCTGGCCGAACTTGCCGGGAACGTGCTCCAGCTTGTTCTGCAACTCCTGTTTTCGCTCCAGGATACGCTCGAGATCCTCCGAGCGGATACGGGCAGCCCGCGTCCTCAATTCCCGGTCGGCTTGCTGTGGGTCGATACCCTCGCGTCCCATCGGGAACCCTCCGCCCCCCTTTGGGCTAACTAAGCATGCTGGCCCGGCCATGTCCACGCGCCCGATTGAGCACGCCGCGAGGCACGGCAGAGCGCCCGCGTGTCAGAGACCCAGCATCTCGTCCACCAGGCGATCGACATCGACGCGAAAAGAACCGTTCTTGATGGCCCGGCGCAAGCGCGCGACCTTGTCCTTGCGTAGATGGGCCATGGACTCCGATTCGGCAGGCGCGTGAGGCGCCAGCGTTCCCTCGCGGGGGCCGGTCACCGCAGCCGCGTTGTCGGGGCTGGGCCTAGGACGGCAACGACGGGCTTTTCTTGGGGATCTGCTCACCGGCGGGTGGCCTCACCTTCTGTTTTCGGCCGGTATCCCTCCGAACATGAGCGCGTGGCGGGGCCCGAAGCCGTGCTTCGCCGCCGCCAGCCTGGACTTCATTCGCTGCTCGGCAACGCCCAGGACTCGCTGCCATACACGAACATCAGCATGGCCGTAATCGATGCCCTTGCCCGAGCAGTGGCCGAGCCAGTGCATGGCCTCGTGGATAACCAGCCGCCGGCGGTGATCCCGAGGCTCGAGCGCGCTGATCACCAGCAACGGAACACGGTCCCTGTCGAGCACCGACCAGGGCCAGGTGTGTTCCCGCTGCGTGAGCGAGCATGCATACAGCCTGCCGCCAGCCTTGAGCGGCCGGTTACGGCAAACGTGTGTGAAGGTATCGGGAGGCGCCACTACGATATGCAGGCGCGTGTATTCCTCGTCACACTGAGCCCGCCACGGAAGGCCGGCTGCGCGCCAGGTCTCGATCGCGGCCGAGAGCGCCGCACGCTGCGGCCCGTCGGGTGTCGTGGCCCCCCGCGGCAAGCCGGCGGTGCAACCGGACAACAGCAGCGCAACCCACAACGTCCTCAAGCCGGGTTCCGCCTCTCCACCTCCGTGAACAGCCGGCGACCGATCCAACTTGGGGTTCTACGTTCAGGGATATGCCCAGTAGTGCCCATACTAACAGTATGAGGCCTGGGACCCCTCGCGCACGCCTACAATTGGCTACATATGGGCTAGTGGTGCCCTCCGCCATGCGAGCCTGCGCCCGACGATTGGCCCTCACGTGCGGTTCCTGCGATTCCGTCGAGGCTCCACATAGCGGCCAGAATGGTGGCAAACTCGGTGTCGGCAGCGGTGGCCGAGTCCGGGTCCTGCCCTGGAAGCAAGACACGGCCGTAGTCGATGTGCTGCAGCCCGACTCCGAAGCGCAGCTCGATCCGGGATCCCAGCGGGTGGGCCAGATAAAACTCCCCATCAAAGCCGCCGTTCGGGGCCCAGTGCCCCGGATCCACGTTTTCTTGGGCCGTCGTGGCCGTTAGCAAATGGCCCCGCAGGCCGAGCGTCAACTGCCCAACAACCAGAAAGCGCGCCTCGGCGCCGTATCGCAAATAGCTGTAGCTTCCGATTTGCCTTGGAAACATATCCTCGGGGTTGGTGACACCTGGAAGATCCTCGGTCTTTTCGGTGGGCTCGTACAGGAGCCCTGCAACGGCTGCGATCTCGTGCTTGCCCAGCGGCAGGCGATAGCGCACGCCTAGCTGGTAGCCGATCGGACCGCTGAACTGGTCGGTCGAAATGTGCACGCGCAAGCGCACGTCCGCTCCAAGGTTGCCCAGGAAGCTGCTGCCCAGATGGCGAAGCGGGAACCAATAGCCTTCCGCCCGGATGCCCTTGCGCTCGCCACCAACGACTTCGAGCGGTGATTCGCCAGCATCTCGAGTGGCGTGGGCCGGTAGCGTATCGATGACCCCGATCCCATGGTGCCCGCCGCCGTGATCGCCCCCATGATCGCCGCCTCCATGCTCTCCGGCTGCCGCGTGGGCGCCAGCGGGAGCTGCCCCGGGCGCGCGCCCCAGGCGGATGGCGTCACCGAGCTCCGCCCACAGCCGGCCCTGTACTTGCCGGGCAACCTTGTCGAGGCCGGCCGCCGCGAACTTCGCGTCATCGAGCTGGTCGCCGTCCGAGGCATTGAGCACGCGGATGCGCGCCTGGTAGTCCTTGCCGTCCTTCTCGACCTCCCCGGCGATGAAGGTCGCCACGCGCAGTTTTTGGGCCACGGTTCCGCGCCCGCTGGCGGATGCCAGGTCAGCACGGGCGCTCTTGGCCGCCGCTGCCACGGCCTTGCTCGGCACGAGCACGACCGACGGCTGACTGAACAGCGCGCTCACGACCGACTGGTGTACAACGCTGTTGCTTGGGCCCCGAAACGGCAACACCACGGTGCGCGTGCCAAACCCGATCGCTGGCCGCGCCGAGAGGTCGTCCGCTGCGGCCCGGGCTCGCTTGCGGGGGGGGGCCGGTGCCGGGGTCGCCACCGGTGCGGGCGCGGGCGGTGGTGCCCGTCGTAGCTTGCGCAGGGGGGGACTGCTGAGCTCAACCGACGCGCCCAGGCGATTCCAGAGGGTCTGGGAAAGGATATTTGAAAGCCCGTTCAGGCTTTTGGCCTGGAAGGTGGCCTCGTCCAGCTTGTCGCCGTCCAGGCCGTTGTAGACGCGTACGGTGATCTGCCAGTTGCGCTTGGCGCCCTCGATCGCTCCCTCGATCCACGCCGATAGTTCCAGCTCACCAGCCGCGCCGATCTTTCCGCGCTTGCGATGCAGCCTGACGCCGAGCTCGCGCGCGGCCTTCTCCGCATCGGCGTTGGGCACCAGGCGAATGCTGCTCCGGTCCGAGAACACATCCACCACCGCCTTTCTGAGCGCTACGCGGCCTTTGCCAGAAAAGGGCCGCACGACCACGCGAACGCTCTGAGCGTGGCTGACGGCGGGCGGCAGCAGGGTGAGACCTAGCGCCGCGGACAGCAAGCAAGCGGTGCGTTTGGCCGTGAGCATGTTGGTTCCTACGGGTTGGGGAGTTCGGGACAATCTCAGGATGCTGGGGTTTTAGCGCAGGGGCGAAGCGAAGTTCAAGCAAGCGTCCTGAATCCGGCGCCCTTCGAGACAGCCGCGCCCGAGTCGAGCACTTCCGCGATTCGTTTTCCGCTCTGCGAACCGTGTAGCATTGCGGTCGCGACGCAAGCCTTCATGACACCTGGAGTGCGCAATTATCTGCGCTTTGGGGTGGATCCTCAGATATCCAGGACACGCAGCTGTTGCCGTGCCTTGTCCTTTGAGCGTGGCCAGGAGCTCTCGAGCCTGAGCACGCCCCGAGGGCAAACGTGCGCACACATGCCGCAGCCAACGCACGAGGCGCGGGTGAAGCTCGTGTTGCTCTGGGCGTAGGAACGCACGTCGATGCCCATCTCGCAGTACGCGCTGCAGTTGCCGCACGAGATGCACATGTTGGGCTTGACCCGAATGCGAAAGCGCCCGAGTTTTTGAAACAGCCCGAGCATGGCCGCCATGGGGCAGAAGAAGCGGCACCACACCCGCGGGCCGAGCACGGGATACACGCCCACGCCCACGACTCCGGACAGGATCGCGCCAGCCACGAGCCCATAGCCGGAGCGCATGTCCCCGACGATCGCGTGAAAGCCGGGGTGCTTGTCTCCGATGAAGAAATCGAGGCCTACCAAGGCCGTCGTGGTGATCGCGACCAGCAGCACCAGATGAACCGACACTTGCTCCAAACGCCACGACTTCGTGGACTTGTCGGCCAGATGCCGGAAGGGGTCTCCAAAGGTATTGGCGAGCCCGCCACAGCCGCAGATCCAGGAGCAATACCAGCGCTTGCCGTACACGACCGCCAGCACGGGGGCGGCGACCAGGGAGGCGCCGATGGCGTACAGCCCGATATACAGCGGGTAGTAGGTGAGCGAGCTCGGGTAGAGGGCGTCGATCTTCAGCGGCCACAAATAGGAGAAGTAGTAGTCCTTCTGCTGCAACGCGAACATGGCGTAGGGCAGGAGAAACGCGAGCACGTACTGAACCGCGACGTTCACGGCGATGCGCACGCGGTTGTAGCGACTGTTGCCGTGACGCTTGAGGTAGTAGACGGCGCCAGCGGTCATAGCCAACGAGTAGAGCGCCCCGTAGAGGAACCATCGGTTTGGCAGGCCCGCAGCCCGCGCAACCGGATCGAGGTAGTCGCTGAAGTAGAGCGTCAGGTAAAACAAGAAAAGCAGCGCGCCAAGCAGCCACGCCGCAGGGGCGCGTCGCCGCCACGGTTCGCGGTACGTGTGCAGCAGTCCATCTTGTCCTTGCAGATCCATGGGTAGGGGCCCTGGCAAATACCAGAAACTAGACGTTCGTGTGCGGCAGTTGCGGCGGCGGCACAAGCTCGCTGTCAAAGGACGCTTCGCTTAGATGCGCGATGACCCACGGCAGCGTACGGCGCTCCTCGATCCATCGCGCCACCAGATCGTGATCCCAGCGGCGACCCAAGGCGTTGAACCCCACGATGCGGTCAGCCATGCTCACAATCCGCGTGGTGCTCCGCACAGCACCCATCTCTTCGTGAAACCAGTTTTGTTCTCCGGACAGGCGCCGGTTTACTTGCCCCACCGTCGTGTACTCGATGTCCATCAGCTTTGCCGCATTGTACCAGGTGCCTCGATCGTAGCGAACCGGCTCTCCCATGAGGGCACGCGCCGCGACGCGTCCCTGATCGCGTGCGGTATACCAGAGCTGTTCCGGACGCCGCGTGCCATCCTCCCAACGCACCGAAGCGCAGTCGCCCGCAGCGAATACCGAGGGCAGGCAGGTCCTCAAGTCGTCCCCGACCACGATACCTCCGAGCTCGTCGAGCTCGAGCCCCGAGTCGGCAAGCCATCCGGTGTTGGGCTCCACACCGATAGCGACGACCACCACATCGCACGCATGCTCGCCCGAGGCCGTGCGGACGCAGCGCACCGTGCCCTGTTCGTCGCCTTCGAACCCGGTGATCTCGTGATCGAGCAGCACGTCGACGCCGTGCGAGCGGAGCCGTTGCGCGACCCAAGCGGCTTCGCGTGCATCGAGCGCGATCGGCCAGAACCACTCCTCTCGGATGAAGAAACGCGGGCGACGCCCAGCCGCCACAAAGACCTCGACCGCTTCGATGCCGATCAGGCCTCCTCCGATCACGGCCGGCTCGCCGGCAAGGCGCGACCTCAGGGTTGCGGCCGGCGCACGGGGCAAGTAGGGGGAATCATCCGTTGTTGCGCCAAGGTGCTGATCGGGTCGGGGAGGCCGACCTTGACCCGGTCCGGCGTACAGCTCCTGCTCCAGCCACTCCAGATCCTGCATCGTGACAAAGTGACCGATGCCCCTGAGGTCGGCGTTGGGCCAAGGAGGTCGGCGAGGCCGTGAGCCGCACGCTATCAGGAGCCGATCGTAGCTCAATGCGGTGCGATTGCCCGCCAACAGCAGTCGCTTGCCGCGGGCGTCCAGTCCCACGGCGCGCGCCCTGATGCGCCTTAGGCGGGCCCGCTCGTACAGACCACGCTCGTAGGGCTCGATGTCAGCGTGGTTGAGCTGCCCGCACAGCACCCACATCAGCGCCGTACGCGAGAAGAAATTGTCGGACTCCTCGGAGACCACCGTAAGCTCAAGCGACTCGTCTGCCGAGCGCAGCGACAGGGCCGCCTCCATTCCCGCTACGCCGTTGCCAACGACCACGATATGCATCGGTCCGCCTGTGCGCTTGCGATCGGAAGCACGTGCCTACCGTGCCGGCCTTTCGCGCGGTTGCTCCCACGGATCTCCATTGGGCCGCCACTTAATCTCCACTGAAATATTTCGATATTTGTTCATTGTCTGCGGTACCGAAGACGCTCGGCGACACGTGCACTCCTAGTACAACGGCCCGGCTCAAACCCGAGTGGCCAGTTCGTCGTTCAGGGCCCGCCGAAGAGTAACTCGTGTGTTTCGGCCCGGACACCGGCGTCCGAGGCGTGACCGCGCTTGCCCCGTTGGCGAAGCCCTCCAGCGCGAGAATTGCGCAAGAACCTGCGCTATCTGCCGTACGATCTTCTCCAACGGGGCGATCCAGCGGGCGGATCAGTAGTGCTTCATCTCGATTGTCTCGTATACTGGAACAGCCTTGTGAGCTAGCTTTGCACCGTTATCGGACAAGAGAGCTACGGTCCGGCTGGCGTGGAGCACGCAGCCGGACTTGGATTGGCGCAACCGTCGGGCGCAGGCTGACTGCCCTGAGCGCGCTGTTGCTCTGTGCGCTCGGTGGGCTGTCGGGGTTGCTCATGCTGAGCACGCCGGCTGCGGCGACCCCCCCTGTGCTGGGTACGTTTCGCATCGACGGCTACCGTCTACGACCCAGCATCGAGGCAGCCACCCGAGAGCGTACGTGGCTGCGACATGAGATTCTTCCGGGCGAGAACGTCCGGGACGTCGCCAAACGCTACCACGTGACCGCCGACGAGATCGTCCGCTGGAACGGCCTGAATGCTCGCCGCCCGCGGCTACGCGCAGGCCAGTTCCTGCGGGTGGGTGCCCGGGTGGTACCACCGGTACGCAAGCGCACGATCTACAAGGTACGCTTCGGAGACACCTGGGATGCCATCAGCGCCCGTTACGGGATAGACCGCAAAGAGCTGCGCAAATGGAATCGACGCGTTCCTTTTCGCTTTCGTGCAGGCCAGCGCTTGCAGGTTTGGACCAGCGCAGACCGCACCGGACCCAATCCCGGGCTGCCCCCCGCGCCTCCCGTCGCCCTGGGAAGCGACCAGTTGCTCAAGCCGGTGGCAAGCCGCGGGCGCAGCCTTGGACGCCCCGATCGCGGCAGGCTCAGGCGAGGCGTGCGGCTACCGAAGAACGACGTCCTTTATACCCGCAGGCAACCCGACCGCGCCTTCGGCTCGAGCCACACGGTCCGTAACCTGCAGCGGGCGGTCGCCGATTGGCGAAACGCTAGCAGCTACCGGGGAGCCTTGGTGGTCAGCGACATAAGCCGCCGGCGCGGCGGGCGCTTGTGGCCTCATCAGTCGCACCAGAGTGGCCGCGACGTGGATATCTGGCTGCCACTGAAAGAGCACCTGCCGCAGGGTACCCAGGCCCGACGCGCCTCTGAAGTGGATTGGCCAGCGACCTGGGGCCTGATCAAGGCGTTGCTCGACACCGGGCAGGTGCGCTACATCTTCCTCGATCGCAGGTGCCAGCGTAGGCTCTACCGAGCCGCCAGGGCCACGGGCATCAGCCGCGAACGTTTGCGCGAGATCGTGCAGTACCCCCGTTTCGCAAAAACGACCGTGGTTCGGCATGCCAAAGGGCACGACAAGCACATCCACGTGCGCTTTGTCTGTGATCCGGCCAATCGCCGCTGCCGTTAGCTGTAGCTAGACTAGCCAAGCGCTGTGCGTAGCTGCTCCGGCAGCCTGCGGGCTCGTCCGGTACGTAGATCGACGCAGGCGAGCGTGATCCGCGCCTCGAGGACCAGGCGTCCTTCGTGTTCCAGGTTCGTCTCTACGCACAGGCGCGCTGCGGTCAAGAGGCCGATCCAGCTCAGCGCGACCAGGGCATCCCCGCAGCGCGCTGGGGAACGGTACCAAAGCTGCGCCTCCACCACCGGCAGGCCAAGCCGCTGCTCGCGTTCCATGCGCGCGTAGCACAGTCCCCGTGCCTCGAGCAGATCGATGCGCGCAGCTTCGAGGTAGCGAAAGTACGCAGAATGATGCACCACTCCGCTCTGGTCGCTGTCCACGTAGTCGACCACGCGGCGATAGATGCTGGTTCGGGCCTGCGGGGGGGGCTGCATGGGTGCGCGTCTGCGCTCACGCCAGCTTGGCCTCAGCCAGCGCGACCACGCTATCCAGGTTGGTGATCTGCTCCAGTTCCTCCTCCGGGATCTTGATCCGGAAGGTCCGCTCCACCTCCGCCACGATCTCGATCGCCATCATCGAGTCGATGCCCAGGTCTTTGAATGGCTTGGAGTCGGGCACATCGTCGACCTCGCTAACCTCGGCAACGATGGCCCGTAGCTTCTCCCTCAGTTCTTGCCGGCCCATGCTTTCCCCTGGATCGTGCATCGCTCTTGGATCCGCCGTCTACCTGTCCGCGTCCTGCGCGCGCCCCGCTCAGCCAGCGTACACCAGCCTTGCCCTTGCCGAGTTGCCGCTGGTCAAGATCACGCCGTCCGAATCGGGCGCAAGCGCCGCTCTACCAGTTCGAGCAACTGCCGGACGGTCTGCACACCCACCAGGTTGTCATCGGGAATGCGTACCTCCAGGGTACGTTCCATCTCACCGACCAGCTCGAGCATACCCAGGGAGTCGATTCCCAGATCCTTGATCGCGGCGTCCTCGGCCACATGGCTGAAATCCTTCTCCGCGATCTCGCTCGCCATGGATCGAAACATCTCCAACAGCTCAGCCCGAGTCATCTCCGCTCCTTCTCTCCATGAGGCGCGCGCAGCATGCCTTATACGCGCAAACCCCCCCGGTCGTCCACGCAGATTGGCTCGTTCATGACACTTGACTTTGGCGGCGTTTCGGTACCCTGGGACCCATCAGCAGCAAGGTTGCAGCCGGGCGATCGCCCATGGACCGCACCGCGCTATAGCAGGCGCGTGCCGCAGCGCCACCTGAGCTCGCGGGAGCTGGTCGGCCTGACCTTGGCGCACCACCTTCGTGCCGGAAGCTGGTGACCGATGCGGATCAGGGACCGTGCTCCTCGAGCTTCCCCTCCTCGAAGAGCTGCTTGGTCTTGCGTCGCTGAACTTTTCCGCTGGTCGTCTTGGGTAGGGCACCGATCCGCACGGCGCTGACGCGAGCAACAGCCAGCCCGGTGGCCTCGGAGACCCGGGCGGCGATGGCCTCGCGCAGCCGTTGCGCGTCCGCAGAGGCACACTCCGCCGCCACGACGAGCCGCTCCTCGCCGTCCTGCACCACACCAAACGCGATCGCGTTGTCACGCCGAACGCCCTCAAGACTGCTCACCAACCATTCGATGTCCTGCGGGTAGTAGTTCGCTCCGCGGACGATAATGAGGTCTTTGACGCGCCCACAAATGTACAGATTGCCGCCCGCCAGGTAGCCGAGGTCGCCCGTGTGCAACCATCCGTTTCTGAAGCTGGCAGCGCTCGCCGCTGGATCGTTATGGTAGCCCGGGCTCACGCTGGGACCCCGCACCACGATTTCGCCTACCTGCCGATCCCCAAGCTTCCGGCCCTGCTCGTCGACGGTACGCAGCTCATGGCCCGGAAAGGGCCGGCCGCAGGAAACCAGCTCGGTGCTTTGCGCGACACGCTCGCTTTGCGTCGCTCGCCCAGCCCTGAGCGCCACCGAATCGACGCGGTCGGTAGCCAGGGGCGTGCCATGCGGATGAAAAGTGATCGCGAGTGTTGCCTCCGCCATGCCGTACGACGGCAGCAAGGCCTCGGCTCGAAAACCGGTCGGCTGGAGGCGCCGGGCAAAGGCGCGCATCGTGTCGGGGTTGATCGGCTCTGCCCCGCAGCCGGCGACGCGTAGACAGCTCAGGTCCAAACGAGCCAGATCGCGCTCGCGCAGGCGCTTGGCAGCCAACCCGTATGCGAAGTTCGGGGCATAGGTGATCGTGCCTCTGACGCTGTGAATCGTTTCGAGCCAGCTGCGCGGATTGCGCGCGAAGGCAGCCGTGGGCAGGATAACCACCGGGATATCGCAGATCAGCGTGCCCAAGATGAAGCCGATCAATCCCATATCGTGAAACAGCGGCAGCCAGCTCACCCCAAGATCGTCGTCGCGTCGATCGAGCCCCGAAGGCCCCAGGAAATCTCGGGCATTTCGGACCAGGTTGGCATGCGTGATCGTCACGCCTTTGGGCAGCGCCGTGCTGCCCGAGGTGAACTGCACAAAACATGGATCTTGGGGGGTCACCCGGGGTAGGGCGACGTCCGCTTGCGGTGCACCCGCCAAGTCTGCCTCCACACTGAGCAACCGGGGCGCGAAATCTTGGCCATCCCACAACTCCCCAAGGAGCGAGCGGTTGCGTTCCATCACGACGACAGCCCGCGCTCCGGAGGCCCGACTCACATGGCGCAGCGTGCCAAGGTGGCCATCGACCGCTCTGAGCAAAGGGGTTGCGGATACCGGGACCGGCACCAGACCGGCCACCACCGCACCAAGGAAGCTCAGCACGAACTCGTCTTCCTGAGCAACGGCGACGACGACCCGGTCACCCTTGCGCAGGCCGTGCTGTAGCAACAGCGCGGCGCGGCGCTTGGCTTCGGCGCGGATCGCTCGTTGGGGGTAGTTGCGCTCCTGCCCCTGCGGGTCGAGGAAGCGGAAGCCTCGCTCGCTGTCGTTGGGCAGCTGCTCGAGCGCGGAAACGAGCGTCTGTGCTGCGGGCTGGGTCACGCCATCACAACGCGGTCGCATGGACCGGCAAAGCAACGCCCATCGACCCTGCGGCGGCGCCTCATGCTCGGTCCCAGGTTTCGGGTGGGCGCACTATCTATGGGCAGGTTCAGGAGCTGTCAAGCGCGGCAAGCACCTTGGATTTAGGCCAATCGGCCGATGCGCCTTGCTTGCGCAAGGTGTCACGATTGGCTAGAAGCTGTCACGTGCGCTCATAGGTCCACTCGCATGGGGCGAGTCTTTGTTACCGGTCTGGGGGTTGTTAGCTCGCTGGGTCTTGGACGCACGGCGTTCTGGGATTCCATGGTGGCGGGACGCTGCGGCTTCAGCCCGATCGAGACCTTCGACACGCGCGGCCTCGACCGGTGCTTTGCCGGGGAGGTCAAGGGCTTCCGGCCCCGTGACTTCCTGACCGGGGCCGAGGCACGCCGGATGGGCCGCTGCTCCGCCTTCGGGCTCGCGGCGGCGCGCATGGCCGTGGAGGACGCAAAGCTCGACAGCGGCCTGCTCGCCGGCGAGCGCACCGCGGTCGTTGTAGGCACCACCATGGGTGAGGCCGATATCATCGGAGAGCTCGAGAGCACATGGTTCCGCGAGGGCGTGGAGGCGGTGGACAAAGGCAAGATCCCCCGATACGGCACGACGCTGCTGCCGATTCACATCGCTCGGGCGTTTGGCGCGCAGGGCATGGTTCAAACACTGCCCGCGGCATGTGCGGCCGGCAATTATGCCATTGGTTTTGCAGCGGACCACATCCGCGCCGGCCGTGCCGACGTCGCCATCAGCGGAGCCAGTGAGATCCTGCAGCGTCTCGAGTTCGCTGGCTTCGTGCGCTTGGGGGCTATGGCACGGCAGCGTTGCCAGCCGTTCGACAAGAACAGAAAGGGCCTCATCCTGGGTGAGGGTGCGGCAATGCTCATTCTGGAATCCGAGCGTCACGCGGCCGCACGCGGAGCTTCACCGCTCGCCGAAATCGGCGGCTGCGGGCTCGCTTGCGACGCTCATCACATCACCCGCCCGCACCCCGAGGGCGCCGGGATCCGCACAGCAATGCAAGCCGCCATCGACGAAAGCGGACTTGCCGTGGATGAAGTGGACTTCATCAATGCACACGGCACGGGTACCCACGCCAACGATCGCATCGAGTCGCGCGTGATTCGCGAAGTGTTTGGCGAGCGCCCCGTTCCCGTAAGCAGCATGAAGGGCATGCTGGGTCACTGCATGGGTGCCGCTAGCGCGCTCGAAGCCGTCTCCTGCGTGATGACGGTGCAAACTGGCGTCTACCCCCCCACGGTCGGCTACGAAACGCCGGACCCCGAATGCGACATCAACCTGGTGGCGAACCAGGCTACTCGGGGACCGAGCGGTGTGGTCTTGAACAACGCCCTTGCCTTTGGTGGCTACGATGCGGTGCTCGCGTTCGCCCGCGCGGGTCGCCTGCCCGAAACGGCGTTGTCCTAGGGCCCGGAAGAATAACCCATCCACTTCGCCGGTTCCGACCACCGCTGGCCATGTTGCTCCTCCTCGAAGTATCCCCAATACTCCTCGTCGCGCCTCGCCAGCGGCGCCCGGTCCTCGCCGAAACACACGAGCTATTCTTCCGCGGGCCCTTGACGCACCGGGTGCCCTGGTGAAGCTATCCGTCACCGGACTGGGCGTCGTTGGCCCCTTGGGCGTGGGCCGAAGGCGGTTTTTCGAGCTGCTGCGAGGCGGGGCCGCGGCCGAACATGCGTTTGGACCTCCACTGGACGTGTTGTCGCCGCAGCACGCCGGCAACACGCTTGCGGCGCAGGTGCGCGACTTCGACGCGGGCTCCTACCTGGGACGCAAAGGCTTGCGTAATTTCGATCGGCTGACGAAATTCCTCATCGTCGCCGCCAAGCTCGCACTCGAAGACGCCCGCATCAAGCGCAACGGTTCGCACCTCACGGGCTCACCCGAACGCGTGGGCGTATGCTCGGCCACGGCGTACGGTTCGCTTGACGCGATCACCGAGCTGAATCTGGTAGCCGAGTTCGAAGATCCTCGTTTTCTGAATCCCAATCGATTCCCGAACACGGTGATCAATTCGCCTTCCGCCTACGTGGGTATCTGGGAGAACCTGCGTGGGCCGAATGTGACGATCGTAGACGGCAACTGCGGGGCGCTCGACGGCGTCCTGAGCAGTCAAAACCACCTGGCTCACCATCGAGCCGACATGTTCCTTGTGGGCGGCGGCGAAGTGCTGAGCGAGCCGTTGTACCTGGCCTTCCGCAAGCTGGGGGCACTGGCGGAGCAACCGTCCGGTTTCGCGCCCGGCTCACCGGCCAGCAAGGGTATGCGGCTGGGTGAGGGCGCCGTCTACTTGTGCATCGAGCCTCCAGAGGCCGCCAAAGCCAGAGGCGCCTGCATCCGCGCCGAGATAGTGGGCTATGGCGCCGGCTTCGAGCCGCCTCCTTCGGAGGCCTCGCTCGTGCACGTGTCGAAGTCGGCGATCTTGCGGGCGCTTCGCAACGCGCTCGCAGACGCCTGTCTGAGCCCGCAGGACGTGGACGTCGTTTGCAGCGCGGCTTGCGGCATTCCGCATTTCGACTCCACCGAGCTGAACGCCGTTGAGGAGTTTTTCGGAGCCGACATCAGCACCGCGCTGCCAAAGGCCCTGTTGGGAGAGACCCTGGGCGCGAGCGGGGCGTTTGCGCTTGCCACGGTGCTGGCCTGGTTCGCGGGCGCACCCGTGGTGCCGCTCGTCGGACGCGCGCTGCGCTCGCGCCCGCGCACCGCGGTCGTCATCACGCTCGGCTACTATGGCAACGTCTCGGTCGTGGTCGTACGACGCTGCGAGCAAGAGGGTCATGAGCTGGGCTGACGACAAGGCACGTTCGCAGCTGTCGCGCGTGCGCGACGCACAAAGCCGTCAAGTCTACCCGTTCTTCAGGCCCTTCGAAAGCGGGGGATTGCATACCACGATCCAGGGCAAACCGATCGTCAACTTCAGCTCCAACGACTACTTGGGCCTAACCACGCATCCTCTGGTGAAGCAGGCTGCCAGAGCCGCGGTAGATCGGTTCGCGTGCGGGCTCAGCTCGTCGCGTGTCCAGGCCACGACTACAGCGCATGTGGAGCTCGAAGAACGCCTCGCGGCCTGGTTCGGTTACGACAGGGCGCTGATCTTCACAACCGGCTACCAGGCCATGGTCGGGACGATCATGTCGCTGGCTGACAAGGACACGACGATCGTCCTCGACAATCTGAGCCATGCCTGCATCTTGGACGGTACCTTTCTGGCGGCAGGTACTCCCGGCCGGCAACCGGAAGTACGCTTCTTCAATCACAACTCCGCTCGCTCGCTTGAACGCTGCCTGAGGACCAGCGATCGCCCCAACGCTTTGGTTCTCGTGGAGGGCATCTATTCCCTCGACGGGGACATGGCCCGACTCGCCGAGCTGGTGGAGGTTTGTGAACGCCACGACGCCGTGTTGATCTGCGATGACGCCCACGGGACCGGGACGCTGGGAAGGCGGGCAACCGGTGTGATCGAGCATCTGGGCTTGCGCGGGCGCGTTCCGATCAGCGTAACCACGTTTTCGAAGACCTTCGGCGCAATCGGGGGCGTGTTGCTCGGCACGATCGATGTCGTCGAGCACGTGCAACACTACGCTCGCTCCTTTCTGTTCAGCGCGTCGTTGCCCGTGCCGCTCGTAGCCACGGCGTCCGTGATCTTGGACATGTTGGAGGCAGAGGGGGAGGCCTTGGTGCAGGAGTTGCACGAAAACGCGCGCTACATGCGCAGCAGGCTGCTACAGATTGGCTTCGACCTCGGCATCAGCGACACCCACATCATGCCCGTCATGTGCCGGGACGAGCGCAAGGCGCTGTTCATGCACATGGCCCTGCTCGAAAACGGTGTGATGATGGTGCCCATCACCTATCCGGGGGTCAAGCAAGGCGAAGAACGGCTCAGGCTCAATGTCACACGCGGACACAGCCGCGAGGACATGGACAAGGCGCTCGAGCTCCTGGCGGCCTACGGTGAAGCCTTCTATGTGTTGTCGGGAGAGGATCTCGGACCGATGGAGCCCTAGTCCTTTACGTGAGCCAAGGCAGCTAGAGTATGGCGGGATCCGACGGCGCGAGTCGTCGAGCCTGCTCCAGCCGGGCCAGCGCGTTGTCGAGGTGCACCCGATCCCGCATCTCCCGCGCCAACCAGCGCTGCAGGGCACGCGCGCGACCACGGCGCGCCGGTCGTGAATCTCCACTCGGTGGATGAGCGTGGGCGATCCGGCACCGCGTGACCCAGCCAGCGTGCTGCTGCCTCGCGCGCGAGAACGCCTTCAGGTGAGCCCGGGCTTGAGCGACGAGCACGTCCGCTCTGGCGTGCGCAGGGCTGTTGACGCGCCGCCAGAGCAAAGAGCAGGGCCGAGGGGTGGTCGCTTGCGGAGCATCCTGCGAGCGCGCCGGCATCGGCAACGTGATTAGGGCTACGCAGGTAGCGAAATTCCACACGGAGCGGGCCCATGACGCGAGCCGGGCAAAAAGACCGCCAAGGCGGTCGCTGCCTGCCGCCACGATGGGATACCTGGCAATCCCTCGGTTCATGCCACGCTGCCCAGCATGGCATACATGCATCATCCGGTCGCACCCCGAGGTAGCCGGAGGCGACGAAGCGGCAAAGTTCGCTCCCGGGTGGGCCCATAGATGCTTCGGTTCGCCCGCGCGTGCGCTACACTAGTCAAATCTGTGGGTCGATCAGGTTCCTCCAGTGCCGGCGCCCGTACCCTGCGGCGACTCGTTAGCCAAGGACAGCTGACACAGGCGCAAGCAAACGCTTGCGAGCAGCATGCCTACAACTTCGGGTGCGGGTTGGACGACGCCATCGTAGATTTGGGGATCCTTCCCGAGCTCGAGCTGCTCAAGATCCTGGGCAAGCTATGCCGGACCCAGTTTCTGTCGACCTCCAAGCTCGAGCGGCTTCGTCTGAGCCCGGCCCTGCTCAAGCTGCTACCTGCGAAGGTCGCGCACGAGCTCGGGGCGTTTCCGGTGCGCTACGACGGCGGCCAGCACACCTTGTTCGTACTGGTGAACGACCCAACGGACCTGGAGCTCAGCAAGCATCTTCAGTTCGCGAGTCGCGTCAGGCGCGTCAAGCTCCTGCTTGCTCGCACGGGCGCCATCCGCGCGGCGATTGCACTGCATTACGACGGCGACCGAGCGGCCTTCCGCAACCTGGAGCGGTACGCGGGCTCGATGGACAGTTCGGCGTCCTTGTCGCTCCCGGCCGCTCCCTGGGTCTCGACGCCCACCAAGGGCCCGGACCATCCTATCCCAGCCGCCGACACGGATCGCGGGCCGTCCTCGGAGCCCCCCCGGGAGCTGCCGCGCGCCGTGCCCATCGCACCGGTGGCTGGTCCGGGCCTGGACACGGCTGCGCAGGCGCCGGCGGGACTTCCAGCGCCCGTCGCCGTCTTGCTCGGTGGTCAAGAGGCGACGGTTCCGGTCTCCGTCCTCGATCGCCGAGCTCAAGGCTTGGCGCCGCTGCCACCTGCCGGGGTAGCCCCTGAAGCCGCGGCTCCTCCCGAGGCAGCAGCAGCCGAGCCCGCCCGCATCGATAGCGCGGTTGCCACCCACGACGCGGCAGCGACGCGGGCGGTCCCACGCCACGACTACCTCGAGACGCTCAATGTGCTGGTGACGTTGCTCGAGCAGGACCGGGACGAGCTCCGGGGCCACTCCGCGCAGGTCTGCAGGATCTGCAGGCGCATGGGTGAGCGGCTCGGTTTGTCCGGCGAGGAAGCGGACGCTCTTCTGACTGCCGCCTACCTGCACGACGTTGGCAAGAGCGCCAGTCCTCACCTGACTGCGTTCAACGTCGCCCAGTACGACAGCCACAACGCGCGCGCTCGCAAGAGCTACCTCACGCCGATCAAGCTGTTCGAGTCCGTGCGTCTGCCCAAGAGCGCGATCAAGTCGCTCATGCACCTGTATGAGCGCTACAACGGCACGGGCTTTCCGGATCGGCTGAGCGGCTCCGGGATTCCCCTTGGGTCTCGAGTGCTCGCCATCGTGGAGAGTTACACCGACCTCACGAGCCGTGCACGCAACCCCGCCGGCAGGAAGCTCTCGGCGCAGGAAGCGTGGGAGCAGCTGGCCGAGCACGGGGGCGTGCTGTTCGATCCCAATCTGATCGATCTGTTCCGTTACGTCGTGTTGGGCGACGATCTGCGCGCGAAGCTCCTTTCCGGCAGCGGCAGCGCGCTGCTCGTGGAGCCGGATCCGGAAGAGGCTACCGTGCTCGAGCTGAGGCTGATCGAACGCGGCTTCGACGTCACCGCTGTGCGCGACTCGCAAAGGGCGCTTCAGGAAATGGCTGGCACCGACTTCGATGTCATCGTCAGTGAAGTGGAGCTCTCGCCTCGAGACGGCTTCGATCTGCTACGCAAGATCCGTGAGACGAAAGGGACTGCGGAGGTACCGTTCATCTTCTTGACGCGGCACGCATCCAGCGCGAGTGTGCAAAAGGGCTTCGAGCTCGGGGCCGCCGACTACATCACAAAACCCTCGGCTGCGGACGTAGTAGCGCTGAAGATTCAGCAGGTGCTCGCGAAGCCCAAAGACCGCAAGGGCAAACGCGGCGTCAGTGGCTCGCTCAGCGAGATGTCGTTGCCCGACGTGGTCCAAATCCTGTTTCACGGACGCAAGAGCGGACGGCTCTCGATCTCGGCCAACCGCCAGAAAGGCAGCATCGACTTCAGCGAGGGGCAGATCTTTGGCGCGTGCTTCGGCGAGCTCACCGGAGAGGAGGCGTTCTACGCCATGCTCGTGCTCACGAGCGGCGAGTTCGAGCTCGATCCCCACGCTCAGCCCGATCAACGCATAATCCAGCTGCCTCCAGAGAGCCTGCTCCTGGAAGGCATGCGGCGTCTCGACGAAGCCAACCGTTAGGGTTTTGGCGCCGGCGGCCAGACCTGAGGGTCCCGAGCGCCGGCGCCTGTGGATGCGACTACCAGGTACAGATCTGGGAGGGGTTATTTCCACCGCCGCCGAACGGCACCGAGCGGCAGCGCATGCCCAAAGGACACTGGCGGCCGAACGTGCAATCCAGGGCACAGCGCCCACCACCGATGTCCTGACAAACCGGAACGGCGGGATTCGGGACCGGAAGTGCAAAGGGTGCTGGCGGACACTCCGCGTTGCTGCTGCATGGGTCGGCGCACCACGAACCCGTGCTAGCGCTACGCCGGCAGCACACGTCGTTGTCCCGGCATTGGCCGTTGGGCCGGCAGAAGCCGCCTCCCATGTTGGGATTCCGCGTGCACTGGGCGTACTCTGGGCAGTGCCCGGGGAGCGCACAGAAACGACCGCAGTTGATCTCGCCAGGCGGGCAAATGCACTGGCCACCCTCGCAGTGTGCGCCCCGCGGACACCGGAATCCGCACATACCGCAGTTAAACGGGTCGGTGTCTTCCCAGTTGGGTGTGCTCAGGCGGCAGCCCTCTGCCGTCTGCACCGAGCCGCCGCCGCAGAATTGGCGCCCTGGCGGGCAAGGTAGGCACTGGCCGTTGAGGCAGTCGCCACCGGACGGGCAGGCGTTGTTGCAGATGCCGCAGTCCTGCGGGTTCGTCATCGTATTGACGCAGCCGTGAGGGCAAGCGGTCAGGCCGGGCGGACACTGGCAGACACCGCCGGCGCAGGTGGCGCCCGATGCGCACGCCGTGCCGCAGGTTCCACAGTTGAGCGGATCGGTGAGCAGGTTGGCGCAGGTGTTCAGGCCCACCGTGCCGGGACCGCCCGGGGTGCACGCAACGGTTGGAGGCGGGCACAAGCACTGGCCGTTCAGGCACATGCTGCCGGGACCGCACTCGTTGCCGCAGCTGCCGCAGTTCATGGGGTCGATGTTGAATCCGCCGTTTACGCAGCGCTGCTGTGAGCCTCCGGGGCCCGGCGGATTGAAGTTGCAGGTCTGTCCGGAGCAGGTGCAGGTGCCGCCGATGCACAGCG
This sequence comes from Pseudomonadota bacterium, assembly GCA_022361155.1. Lineage (NCBI taxonomy): Bacteria > Pseudomonadati > Pseudomonadota > Pseudomonadota bacterium. The sequence continues at coordinate 29,650 of JAKSBK010000095.1, read as the reverse complement.
CGCCTGGATCGCACTGGTTGTCGCATCCACCGCAGCTGAGCGGATCCATGTTGAGGTTTGCGCAGCCAGTATTCGGGCAGTACTGCTGCCCGGGCGCGCACTGGCACTGGCCGTTGGCACAAAACCCTCCCGGCCCACAGGGCTGGTTGCAGCCACCGCAGTCAAAGGGGTTGTTCAGGAAGTCCGTGCACTGACCATCGCAGACCTGTTGGCCTGGAATCGCGCACTGGCACTGGCCGCCGACGCAGATTTCGCCCACCGCGCAGGAGTCCCCGCAGCCGCCGCAGTTGAAGGGATCCGACTCGAAGTTCGTGAAGCAGGCCTGGGTCGCAGGGCCGGGTGGGTTGCACTGCTGGGTGCCGGGAGGGCACTGGCACTGCCCGTTGACGCAAACGCCGCCCGGACCGCAATTGATGCCGCACGCGCCGCAGTCCGTAGGCGATGTCAGCAGATTCGCGCAAGCGTCGACGCAGTCGACGCTCCCCGGTGGACACAGGCATGCGCCTGCTATGCATCCCGCGCCCGGCTCGCATATCACACCGCAGCCGCCGCAGTTGAAGATGTCCTGGTTGTAGTCCACGCACTGGCCAAAGCACTGCAAGGTGCCTGGAACCAAACATGCCCCGGTCAATGGATCGGGCGGCGTGCCCATGCCCGCAGGGCCGCCGATGCCGCCGAAGCCACCCGGGCCAACGACAGTACCGCCCACACCGGCGCCTACTCCGGCTACACCCATGCCGCCAAAGCCACCGCCCTGGCCACCCAGACCGATCGTGCCGCCCTGGCCACCCAGACCGATCGTGCCGGCCCGGCCGCCTACACCAATCGTGCCGCCTTGGCCGCCCACACCGATCGTGCCGGCCCGGCCGCCCACACCGATCGTGCCGGCCCGGCCGCCCACACCAACCGTACCGGCCTGCCCTCCGGTCCCGGCCGTCCGTACGGGCGTGTCGCCGCTGCATGCCGCCAGCGGCAGGATGAGCGCTGCTCCAACCCCCCGAAGCAAAGAAAAGCTCAATCGCATGTCCACACCTATTATTGGGTCCCTAGTTGGGTCTATGGGTCTTTGTTGGTCTGTCTGCTGTGCTGGTCGGGTCTATCTGCGCCGCTACCTGCCGCTTCCCTATTAAGAGACTCGGCCGGCGCACTTTGGTCGGAGTCCTTCACAGCCGGTTCGCCGCACGGCTTCCATCCCTGCCTCCATCCCTTGCAGTCGTTCAACAGGGGTCCGCTTCATGCCTCCACGCTGCGCAGGTCCCGCCCGATGCGCAATGCGGTCCACTTGGGCCTCCAGACAGGCGCACCAGCTTGTCCTTGTACACGTAAACCCAGCGTTGGCACAAGACTCGTTTCCTGGCGCTGCCTGTCTCGTTCGCCCCACGGTCATCGGAGCGGAATGGGCGGAGGAGGAGGGATTCGAACCCCCGGTACCCTTGCGGGCACAACGGATTTCAAGTCCGCCGCCTTCGACCGCTCGGCCACTCCTCCAGGGGAGGGCATCCAATCTCGCGCTAGCCTGGCTGTCAAGCAGCGGTGAAGCTGCTCGGGCTCGAAGCTGGTGACCGCCGCAGGTTAGCTCGGTGTGCTCGAGCCCGCACGCGGGGTAGGTCTACAGGCTAGCTGTGCGGCAACAGCCTATATGTGGGTCAATGGCCCGATTCAAGGGGTGCGTGCCGCGACCGTTGTGCGCGTGGGTGAGCAACCTGATCGACCGGCACCGCCCATTGCCCCGGGCTCGGAGTGAACGGCGCAACGGGCCCGACTTCATGAGCAGGTTCGGCAGCTGGTGTGTGGCCACAGGCTGGCTGTTCACCCTGGCCGGCATCCTGCTCTGGCTCAGCGCAAGACCGGATGAGCCGACCATGTTCGATCGTTTCCTGGGAAACGACCCCCCGGCGCACTGGGACACCGGTCGAGTCGAGCTCGCCTTTCCCTTGATGATCATGGGCCTGCTATCGTGCCTGCTCGCTTTCGCCACAGCCTCGGCGCGCATGAAGCGACGAAACGACCGCTACGCCGCATCGCTGATCCTGCTTTGCGTTACGACAAGCATGGGCCTGATCGCTCACTTGTTGTTCACTAGTGTCCTGCGTCCATGATTTCGTACCTAAGTCTGCGAGCGATTGGCGTCGCTCGGGCCGGCGAATCGATCCCGGAATAGCAGCGCTATTTCAAGGAGATAGTCAAAAGGACGGTCGCTGGCTCGAGCGGCGTCAAGGGCCGATGAATGGTGTGCGAGATTTGGGATGCAGGACATTAGGACTGGATAGCGATGCCCATAACGCTTACCTGCACGCGCCGGCCATGGCCATGGAAGCGGTGCTCGAAGAGGTAGATGCCCTGCCACGTCCCCAGCGCGCAGCGTCCGCTCTCGACGGGCATGCACAGCGATGTCGCCGTGAGCACACTCCTTATGTGAGCCGGCATGTCGTCGGCTCCCTCGGCAACATGACTGAAGAGCGGGTCACCGTCGGGAACGACGCGCGCGAGAAAGCGCTCGAGATCGCCTCGCACGGCAGGATCCGCGTTCTCGCAGACGATCAGCGAAGCGCTGGTGTGCTGGACGAACAGGTTGCAGATACCCTGCGCAATGCGCGCTTCCCTCACCACCTGTTGAACGCGCTCGCTGATGTCGTAGGTCCCTCGGCCGGGTGTCTCGAACGTCAACGAGGCGGCGTGAAACGACAGCGCGGCAGACGCCTTCATCCTCACACTCCCCTGGCATCTGCTCCCCAGATGAGCTTATGCAGTTGTAGCTGCACTCGAACCTCGAGGCCGTCCTTTAGGGTCCACTCCACCAACCTGCGCGGCTCGAGCACGCCGTGCACTGCGCTGAGCAGCACCTCGCCCACCCGCTGCTCGAGCTTCTGGTTTCGAATGATGTCGCGCGCCCACACATAGTCGCGCCGATCGGCCAGCACGAACTTGATTTCGTCCTGTTTACCCAGCAATGCCAGGTTCTGCCAGCGATTACGTGCCAGCTCACCGCTGCCAGGGGCCTTCAAGTCCATGATCCGACGCACGCGTGGATCGACCCCGCTGAGATCGCGCTCTCCGCTGGTCTCGAGCAAGACGGTCCTGCCGGCGTCGCACAGCTCCCGCAGCAGATGCACGCAGCCGGCCTGAAGCAAGGGCTCGCCACCGGTGACCTCGACAAGCTCTGTGCCCAAAGAAAGCGCCCTCTCGCGCACTTCGCCGCGCTGCAGCCGCGTGCCTCCGCTAAACGCCTCGGGCGTATCGCACCAGATGCACCGCAAGTTGCATCCGGTCAACCGCACGAACGTGCAGGGAAGCCCCGCAAGACTCGATTCGCCCTGAATCGAGCGGTAGATCTCGTGCACGATCAGCATGTCTTCGTTCATTGATGTGCCGATCCGGGAGCGCGCATAGGCCGCCTTACGCCACGGCCGCTGCGGCTCGCAATCCAGGAGCGAAGGGGCATGCGCCGCCAACCATCTCGGGTCCGTCGGATTGTAGTAGGAAGTGTGGGTCCAGATGACTAGGATGGCGCGCATGGTTGCCGGCGTCTACCAGGGGCTTCTCATCCTGCACGTGCTATGCGCCATGGTTTGGTTTGGCGGAACGTTGGGCCTCGGCCGGGAGGCGCGCCAGGCGATACAGCTCGAGCGCAGCTACGCTCGGCTGCGTATCGCTGAGATCGTTCGCAGCCACCGTCGCGCCGCCATCGCGGCACTCCTCGTCCTCGTGAGCGGGGTGGCAATCGCGTTGATCACCCCGGGAGGCTTCGGGGCACTCGGCGTGCGCTACCACATCGCTCTCAGCCTGACGCTCGCATGGGTGCTGCTCTGCCTGGGCGCAGTTCGCTCGCTGCTTGGCAGACTGGCGCGGGAACTGGACGGCGAGCGACCTCTGGTCGAGGCGGCCCGCATGGTGAGACGTCTCGCCGGGCTAATGGGAATGCAGCATGCGCTCTTTGGAGCCTGCTTGGTGCTGATGCTGTGGCGCTTGTAGTCGAGGACCTCGCATGACCAATTCAGCGACCCTGCGCGAGCTGTATCCGCAACTGCGGCCTTACCAGACGGGCCGGCTGCGTGTGGACGACGAGCACGAGCTGTATTTCGAGGAATCGGGCAACCCCCGCGGTAAGGCCGCGTTGTTTGTGCACGGCGGCCCGGGCGGAGGAACCAATCCCCGCCAGCGCCGTTTCTGGGATCCTCGCCACTACCGGATCGTGTTGTTCGATCAGCGCGGGTGCGGTCGAAGCCAGCCACACGCGTCGCTGCACAACAACACGACATGGCACTTGGTCGCCGATATCGAACGACTGCGCGAGCACTTGGGCATCGAACGCTGGCAAGTGTTCGGCGGCTCCTGGGGCAGCACGCTGGCGCTCGCCTATGCGCAGGAGCACCCCAGCGCGGTGAGCGAGCTCATCCTACGCGGCGTCTTCCTGCTGCGCCGCCACGAACTGCACTGGTTCTACCAGCAGGGTGCGAACCACATCTACCCGGACGCCTGGGAGGCGTTCGTCGAGCCGATTCCCGAACCCGAACGGGACGACCTGATGCGCGCCTACTACCGTCGCTTGACGTGCGACGATCCGGTCGTACGCCTTCGCGCGGCACGTGCCTGGAGCATCTGGGAGGCATCCACAAGCAGCTTGGTCGTGGTTCCCGACGTGCTCAAGGACATGGCGGCGGAGAACTTCGCTTTGGCCTTCGCGCGCATCGAGTGTCACTACTTCGTAAACGAAGGCTTCTTGGGTTCGCCCAACGCGCTGATCGACAACGTGGATCGGATTCGCCACCTGCCCGGCGTCATCGTGCACGGTCGCTACGACGTGGTGTGTCCCATGCAAGCAGCCTGGGACCTGCATCGTGCGTGGCCGGAGGCCGATTTCCGAATCTGCAAGCGATCGGGACACTCAGCCTTCGAGCCCGAGATCGTTCACGAGCTCGTATCCGCTACCGATCGCTTTCGGAACTGACCCGGAACTTCGTCGCGGGTCAAGTGTGCTCGCTGCGCGAGCGTGCCGCGCACCGGCGCCGCTGGCGCAATCCTCCGATTCGCGCGATGCAGCAAGGCGCGCGGATCTGCCGGCGTTGCAGACTGGATCCGTCGCGTCGAGCCGACAAAAGCGCTGGCGCCGCCGACAGGGCTGATCTACAACGTCGCCGGGCCATTAGCTCAGTTGGTAGAGCAGGGGATTCTTAATCCCTTGGCCGAAGGTTCGAGTCCTTCATGGCCCACCAAAGCCCGCGTCGCCACGGCTTTGGTGCGCCTTGCCAGCGCCGCCAGCCCTCGACGACAATCGACAGCCACCCGTGACCGGGAGTCGCGGCTCCGAGGCGCAAAAAAGTCGAAGGGGATTCGGTGGTGAGATCATGATGACCAAGAACGGAATTGCCAGCACTGCCGCCCTGACCCCGCAGGACCAAGCCACGCTGTTGCAGATCCTCGCCGATGGCGGGTTTATGACCGCGATGCAGATGGGGTTTGCCTGCCCTCCGGCACCCCAAGACGTCGGCGTCACGTACACGTGGACGCCGACTTCGGGCCGGCCCCCTGTCAACAACGTCACGGGTTGTGCGTTGACGAACCAGCCCCTTGCTGGACCCGAGCGAATGGCCAAGGCGGCCTACGACGTCGTGAGCAAGTACTGATACTGGTCGGCGGGCCGCTGTCAGCAACCGAACGCCGGTAACACCACCACCTGCATCATTCGGCCTTATCCCGCTGAGCATCGCTGCCAAAGAAGGTCCGCGCCAGGCACCCCCCGAGGTTGTCCTGGGTCAGTTGGCCAAACAGGAAGGCGCCAACCAGCGCGCCAGCGAGCACGATCAGCACGAGCTTTACCACGAAGCCCCGATCTCGCCTCAACGCATGTTTTTCGAGTTCTGCCACAGGCTGCTACCGTGCCGGGGCTCCGACCGATTGGCAAGACGGGACGACGTGTCGTGCATCCGGGCATCTGGGCTCACCAACGCACGACCCCAGGCACCGCCGCAGTCTGCATCAAAAAGGCTGTGCATGATTGCGTGGCGCGTGCCGTAGCATTACATCTATTTGCATCGGAGAGTGGTGATCAATGGCTACAACCGTCAGGATGCCGCAGCTCGGAGAAAGCGTGGTTGAAGGTACGGTCGGTAGATGGTGTGTGCAGGTAGGCGAACGCATCGACAAGGACCAGGTCGTCGTCGAGATCCTCACCGACAAGGCGGATAGTGAGCTACCGTCTCCGGTGTCGGGTGTACTTGCGAAGATCGTAGCCGAAGAAGGTGCGACGGTCGCGGTAGGCGACGTCCTATGCGAGATCGACTCGGAGGCCGCTGTCGCCGCTGCACCGACGTTGCAAGCCGCGGCCACACAGCCGGTACCTGAAATGCGTGCCGACCCGGGAGGACGTGCGCCTGAAACGTCGGCACCTAAACGACCCCATGGTGCAACGGTCACGGTTGGCGGGTCCGGCCTGGCGGCCGATACCATCACGTCGAGCTTGGAAGCGGGCAACGGTTCCACACCCAGGGCCTCGACCGAGGCACTCGCCGCTTCGCCGGCCGTGCGCAAGATGGCACGTGAGCACGGGGTCGACCTGGGCGAGGTGCGAGTTACGCGCGACGAGGTGCTTCGCGCTGCACAGGGATTGGCGCGCATCACCTCCTCGGGCACTGCGGCGGCCGAGCGTGCGCGCCCGTCGTCCGGTGCCTTCAAGGTAGAGCCGTATATCGAGAAGACCGGCGACGAGATCGTACCGTTTTCTCGCCGGCGCAGGATCATCGCCGACCACATGGTGTACTCGCAGCTTACGGCGCCGCATGTCGTGACCGTGGCCGAGTGCGACCTGCAGCGCACATCGAAGCTGCGGGAAGGCCACAAGGCGCAATTCAAGCGGGAAGGGCTATCGCTCACGTACCTCGCCTTCGTAGCCACAGCGGTCGCAGGCGCGCTGCGCGAGCACCCCATCATGAACGCCCGTGTGCTCGACGATGCCTATGTGCTGCTTTCGGGCATCCACCTGGGCATCGCTGTGGAAACGAGCGAAGGCTTGGTCGTGCCCGTCGTGCGCAACGCAGATGACTTGACCGTGCGCGGGATGGCACGTGCTGTCGATGACGTGGCCAAGCGGGCCCGCGAGGGCAAATTGACTCCCGATGACTTGGCGGCAAAGACCTTCACGATCTCGAATCCCGGCCGGCTCGGCAACCTGTACGGCGCCGCGATCATCTCGCAGCCGAACGTAGGCATCCTGCGCATCGGCGAAATCAAGAAGCGTCCTGTAGTGGTGGAGGTGGACGGTGACGACGTAATCACCATTCATCCCGTGATGCACATGGCACTGTCATACGACCACCGCATCGTGGACGGCGTCGCGGCGAACGCATTCCTGAATCGCATCGGCGAGCTGCTGGAATCGGGATCTTTCCAGGTCTAAGGGCGCCGGCGCGCCCGGAGCATGCGGTTGGAATCGCCTAGAACCGTCCATGCAGCTGCATTGCGAGCTTGCGGGGACCCACCTCGGGTGCCAAGCGCACCATCGCTTCCTCGGTCTCGGGTTGGGCCTTCCAGCACCAATAGGCCGCAATGCCCGCGGTCACGACCGAAGTTCCGAGCAGCACGTCCGTGGTGATGGCAAGCATGCGGGCGTTGTCCGCCGAGTTGACCGCATCAGCCCAGGCTTTGTCCTGCTGCGCCGTGGGAAGCGCGGGATTGCCCGCATCGGGATACGAGCTCTCGAATTTGCGGTTGAAGTAGACCGCCAGCACGCCCGTGGCGATGCTTGCGGTGAGCAACGTGCCCGTGATACCGGTCATCCACCAGATCTCGGTCCTGTAGTCCGGCGCTGGCTCGGCGTCGAGCGGCGGCAGCGGCTCGGTGGGGCGGAGCGGCGGCTCGGCCGCCAACGGGGCCGGCGGCGCGGGTGCGGCAGCCGGCGGTTGTGGCGGGGGTAAAGCCGGGCTCGGCACGACTACCGGTGCCGGCGCGGGCGCAACCGGCGCAACCGGAGCCGCTGCCGGCGCGGGCGCAACCGGAGCCGCTGCCGGCGCGATGGGCGCCGGAGGACCCGCGTGTGCCGGCTTCACGGGGGTTGCCACAGCAGGCTTTGGCGGAGCCGGTGCGAGCGTGGGCGCCGGGGCCGGCCGCGGTGGAACCGTGGGCGCTTGCGCGCCGATCATGGCGAGCGCGAGGTTGACCTCGGCCCTCTTACCGCCTTGGATGACCACCTCGCGTCGCTCTGTAACGTACCCGGGATGCTCGATCACCACGCGGTGTGTGCCTTGAGCAAGCTCGACCGGGTGCAGCACCGGTGCCCGCAAGACCTCGTCGTCGTCGATCCGAATGTGCGCACCGTCTGGAACGACCTGCAGCTCCAGCGAGCCGATGCGCTTGCGCAATCGCCGGACGGCCGCCCTCACCTCGCGACGCTGTCGCGAGCTCGCTTTTCGACCCATGTCCCGGAGAAAACGCTCGAAATGGAACACGGCTTGCAGCGGCTTGTCGAGCTTGTCGTAGCAGTTGGCCATGTTGACGTGCACGGCGGGATGCGGCCTGATCCGGTACGCCTCCTGAAACGAAAAAAGAGCCGTCCCATAACGGCCAGCGTCATACGCCTCCAGGCCCGCGGTGAACAGCTGCCCCGCCCTGCGCTGCAGCTCCGCGGCGCGGTCCTTCTCTTGCTGCTCCGCCTGGCTCGCCGGCGTGGTCTGAGCCCTTGTGATGCCCGCGAGCAGCATCCCCGTACAAAACACGGCTGCAAGGCGCATGATCATGATCGCTCTCCTGAACAAACGTGGCGCTCAGCGCTTCTTCGCTGAGCATACTGGCTGGATACCACGGCCACGGCAAAAGGTAACTGTTCACGGGGTAACCACGCCTGCGCGACGGCTTCCCAGGCGTTTGCTGGGGCGGCTTTCGTCCTCGCCATCGCTCGCTGGCGAAAAACGCAGCGGCGGCCGCGCCAAGGCCGGATCGCGCGACAGCGGCCCGCCTTGACAGCAGCGCACCCACCCGCCACGCTGGCGCCGCCGGAACATCGTACTAGCGAGGGTGGCGGAACTGGCAGACGCGCCAGATTTAGGTTCTGGTGTCCTATGGATGTGCGGGTTCGAGTCCCGCCCCTCGCACTGCCCGCGTGGCGCGCCGTGCAGGGGCCGCCACAAGCTCGAACATGCGAAGGTCCGGTTACCGTCCCGCAGCGATGCTAGACGGGCCATCATGGTAGCCGTGTCGCCGCCGCCAGACCAAACAGCGAAAGCGGGCCTGCAGGAGTTTCTCGGAGTCTTCCGCTACTCCAAGCGCGCCGTGGAGCTGGTCTGGTCGACCAGCCGACTGCTTACCGTTGCGTTGGCGACCTTTACGCTGGTCGCGGGCGTCCTGCCTGCCGCGGTCGCCTGGGTCGGCCAGCTGATCGTGGACGCGGTAGTGGCGGCCGCAGGAACAGCCGATCCCGAGCTGCGTCCTGTTATGAGGTTCGTGGCCTTGGAGGCCGGCATCGTCGTGGTCCTCACGGGCGCCCAGCGTGCGATCGGCGTCTGCCAGTCCCTGCTGCGGGCGATGCTGGGACATCGCGTCAACGCGATCATCCTCGAAAAAGCCCTCACGCTCGATGTCAGCCATTTCGAAGATTCCGAGTTCTACGACAAGCTGACCCGAGCCAGACGGGAAGCATCCACCAGACCGCTAAGCCTGGTGATGCGCACCTTTGGGCTGGTTCAGAACGCTATCTCGCTCGGCAGCTACGGTGCCTTGCTGTTTCGCTTTTCGCCTATTGCGGTGCTGGTGTTGTTCACGGCTGGACTGCCGGCCTTCGTCGCGGAGACGCGCTTCGCGGGAGACGCATTCCGGCTCTTTCGGTGGCGTTCGCCTGAAACCCGCAAACAAATGTACCTGGAGACGGTGCTGGCTCGCGAGGACTACGTCAAAGAGGTCAAGATCTTTCGACTCGGGCCGCTCCTCCTCGAACGCTACCGCGACATCTTCACGAAGCTCTTTGCCGAGGATCGTAACCTCACTCTGCGCCGCGGAATCTGGGGCTACGCGCTCGGACTCGTTGGAACCCTGGCGTTCTACGGCGCCTATGGCTGGGTCGCCTGGGCCACGATCGAGCGCCAGATCACCTTGGGCGAGATGACGATGTACTTGCTGCTCTTCAAACAGGGCCAGGCCGCAGTGGCTGCCAGCCTATCGGCCATCGGTGGCATGTACGAAGACAACCTGTATCTGTCGAATCTGTACGAATTCCTCGACCAGCGCGTCGAGCGACCCACCGGCCATCGGTTGCAGGGGATCGAACCCAGCTTGGGCATCGAATTCGACGATGTGAGCTTCACCTATCCGGGCAGCGATGGCCCTTCCCTCAGCCACGTCTCGTTTGCGCTACGCCCGGGCCAGAGTCTGGCCCTGGTGGGCGAGAACGGCTCTGGAAAAACCACGCTTATCAAGCTCCTGGCCCGCCTCTACGAGCCCAGCGAGGGGCAGATCCGCATCGACGGGCTCGATACCAGGCAGTGGGACGAGGAGTCGCTGCGCAAGCGTATCTCGGTCATCTTCCAGGACTTCGCCCGCTACCAGATGCTCGTGGGCGAAAACCTGGGCGCCGGCGACGTCGAGCGCTTCGACGACGAGGCGCGCTGGAAGTACGCGGCCGACACGGGCATGGCCGCCCCTTTCATCGAGCGCTTCCCGGATCGGTACCGAACACAGCTCGGCCGCTGGTTCAAAGGGGGCCGCGAGCTTTCCGGCGGCCAATGGCAGAAGGTTGCCTTGTCCCGCGCTTTCATGGCGGGCGGCGCGGACATCCTGGTCCTCGATGAGCCCACCGCGGCCATGGACGCGGAGGCGGAAGCCACGGTCTTCGACCACGTGCGCAATCGGGCCAGCGGCAAGATGGTCGTTCTGATCTCGCACCGCTTTTCAACTGTGCGCTCGGCCGATCGCATCGTCGTCCTCGACCGTGGCACGGTGATCGAGGAAGGCTCCCACGACGAGCTGATAGCTCGCGATGGGCGCTACGCGCGCCTGTTTGCGGTACAAGCCGAGGGCTACCGTTAGGGCCCGTCCAAGAATAGCCGGTCGAGACCGGCCGCGCAGGAGTGCTGGGCTTCACGGGCTTCACAGCTGTGCTCTGACGACCTACACTCAAACGTCTCGGCGGTAGTGGCTTGGCTCCAAGGAGGCAGCTCGATGCTCAGCCTGTTTGCTGTGAGAGGAAACCTCTGCGCTTTTCTAACGGCTATCCCATGGGCGATCGTGGTGCTGGGCGCGGGCTGCGGCGGCGACGAAGACAGCGCTGCAGACGCCGCTGCTGCAGACGCTGGAGGCATGGGCGGCGGTGGCGGAGACGGCGCTGCCGGGGACGCTGGAGGCATGGACGGCGGTGCTGGCTCGGGCGGCGCTGCGGGCCACGATGCCGCTATGGGCCCTACAGTGGACGGCGGCACAGCCGGCATGACTCCGGGGGCGGGTGGGCTGGCGGGCCTGCCGGGCTCTCCAGGAGGCAGTCCCAACGACTGCGGCGGGCTGAACTGCCCCGATCCAAGTATCGAAGGGCTAGCCGCCTGTTGCCGGATCGACATGACGTGCGGTGTTCGCAGTGTCGTGGGCATCGCATGCGTGGATATGTCGGAGGTCGAGCCGAAGTGTGCGCAGGATCTGGGACCGGGTCCGGGGTGCTGTTTACCCAAGGACACGTGCGGGTTCGTTGGGTACGACGAAAGGTGCACGGCGGCGCAGCCCGTTCCCGGCCTTCCCTCGTTCGGCACCGAGCAGCGTTGCGACGGCAAATACTATTGCAGGATGAACGCCTGCGCCGACCCGAGCGGCCTCGCATCGCCCTGTTGTCTGCCGAACGGCAGCTGCGGAGTTAGCACGGGTCCTGGGGTTCCCCCTCCGCTCGGAGGTGAGCCCGATTATTCGCCCACCGGTTGCATGGAGCCGGCCCTTCTGGACGAAAACTGCCGCGGCGGATGCTGCACCAACGAAGGCTACTGCGGCCGACCGTCACTCGACGGAACACAATGCCTTCTCGACGCAACGTTACAGTACTCCACAGACTGCATGGGCGAGCTACGACCGTTTACTTGTGGCGGCGTGGTATGCCCGGAAAGGCCACCTAATCCCCTGCGTTACCCTCGACCGCGCTGTTGCACGGCGACCGGTGCGTGCGGGCTCTTCATCAGCGGAGCTTGCATCGATTCCAGCATTCTAGATCCAGACTGCCCAGACCAGACCCAGGCCGTGGGCTGCTGCGCGGAGATGAATAGGTGTGGGGTCTGGGATGGCGCCAACAAGAGCTGCCTCGCGTCCCCCAGCTTGTCGGGCCTGCCTTCGCTTGACTGCGACGGGAACATCGTTCTCACGTGTGGCGCAACAACCTGCACGGGCGCCGGCTCGGCGCCGTTTCCGCCCTGCTGCACCCCCAGCAGCGGCTGCGGCGCGCTGCTGCCCAGCTCGCTCACGCTATGCGTGGACAAAATGCTGATCGCGGCGGATTGCCCGGGCGATGCGATCAGTCCGGTCGGCTGCTGCACTGCGACGGGAGTGTGCGGCACGTTCAACGCCAACGGTGACTGTGCGGCTGGCTCGGACCCGATGGCAAGCTGCACTCCATCGCCTTAGGAGGCGCCTAGCCGGCCTCCGCATCGGGCCTCGGCCTCGGTCCCACGATGGCACCCCAAAAACGCCAGCTTCGGACCGACGCCCGCCTATCCCGCCCCCGTTTTAAACCTCCCCTGCTCTTGCACCAGCATGTAACTGGCCTCTTTGGAGGCTACTCGGAGCGCAGTGCGGTGTAGAGCTGGTCGAGGGTGACGGTTGCAGCCAGGCTGAGCTGGGAGAAGCGATTCACAAAAGGGTTGCGGCGGCTTCCGTCCGGCTTCAGTTGACTGTCACCCATGGGTGGAGATCCGAACGCGAGCGTCAGCATCACCCAAGCGGCGGCCATGTAGGTGGTCGACACCGAGAAGCTAGTTGCGTTGCGCCAGTGGGTCCGGCTTTGATCGGACAGGATCACATCGCCTGCAAGTGTGGGAACGCTGGCGTCTGAAAGCCCGTACCCGAGCGCCCATATCCACGAGAAGCCACCGGACACGATCCACCCGGGCATGAGCATCACCTGGGAGCCAACGCCGCTGACGAAAACGTCTCGAATGCTGCTGGGACCGAGGGCTTGATCGCACGAGCGCTGCAAGGGGAGCCCCACCGGGGTTGCGAGTGAGCAGGGATACTCCAGTCGGGGATCGACCGAAGCGACGTTCGACCTTGCCCACCAGCGGGAGTAGGCGCCCATCAGCTGAACAACGAGACCCTCGGCCACGCCCTTGATCGATTTCGTGAGCGCAGCCCGCAGTCCCGTCGCCATGACACGCTTGCGGGCGCGGCTCGCGATCGATAGCGGCAACAGCAAACGGGCGCCCACGCCGATGATCACTCCGTGCAGCGTCTCGAGATTGGCCTCCACCAAGTCGATGGTCGTGTCGCCGAGCAGCAGCTGGCGCTTCTTGGTGGCCGCTTCCGATGGTGTAAGCTCGAGTGCCATCCCCTGATTCAGGCGCACGCTCAGCGTATCGGTGAAGTTCCAGCGCGGGAACAGAGCGTAGCTTTGCCAATAGGTGGGATTGTAGGAAAGCTGCGCGCCTTTAAGTAGCGTGTAGGCGGATACCGAGTGTGAGGTCGAAAGAAACGTGTTGCGCCAAGGTAATGGCTCGCCCACGGGCATGTAGCGACCTGTGGTGGGGTCGAAGCGCATGGTTTGACCCGGCTTCGACGCTGCTTTCGATGCAGGCGAGGTGGGCCTGGTGGTGTCCTGCTTCGACGCCGCACGCGCTCGGACCTTCTCGACAGAAGTCCCCGTGCTCGCCGGAGCCGCGAGCTGCGATGCCCTGCTTGCGGCCGCCGCACCCCACGAGCCCAGGGGATGGCCGTGGCCGGTCGCGTGCCCTTGGCGCGGCTTGGCTGTAGCTGACCCGCGCTCCGGCGCATCTTCCACAGATGGAGAGCGCTGCCGGGGCTCGTCTTGAGTCGCGCCTGGCGGTGCAAGGCGTCGCGCTTCGCTCGCAGGCTCGGGGGCTTCGCCGGCGGGCGGCTGCTGTGCCAGCGCGCCGGAACCGATCGCAAGCTGGATCGCTGCTACCGGCACGCCAATCGGTTTCAATCGCATCCGTTCACGACCACTGCGCTCGCACGCCATACGTGTGTTGCAGACCCCGGCGCACCAGGGCGATGTGGCACGATAGCATGCAACCGGGCGCCCGCTGCACGTCAACCGTTGCGAGAGGCACTTGGCCTATCCCCGCACATGTCGTAGACCAGGGTACATTCGTGGTGCTCGCTCATGTTGGATTGGTTGTGCTCGCTCATGCAGGGACGCTCAATGTTAGTCTGCATGTATTAAGTCCGTAGCCGATGTCAATTGACCGCCCCCCATTTTCTGGAAAAAGTTGAAAGATTGAAGTTAACACACGGCTGAGTGTCTGCTAGACTTCTAGTTAGTTGGCAGGTGGCGCGTTGGGGTAGCTTGCGATGCCTGGCTTGTTGACTGCAATCGCTGATGTAGTTGACGCCGCGAGGGTGGTGGATGGCAGGAACATTCCTGGTTGTCGAAGACGACGTGCAGCTGGCAGGCGCGTTGCGGCGAACGCTGCAGCAATACCGGCCTGTTCATGTCTCGGCCACGATTCGAGACGCGCGCGACGCCTTGAGGCGGCGTCGTAACTGGGTCGGTGCGGTCTTGGACATATCGCTTCCCGACGGTTCGGGGGTGGAGTTTCTGCAGGAGCTGCGCCGTCTCTGGCCCAATCTGCCTGTCATGATGCTGACGGGACACCTCGAGCGCGACTACCTCAATCGGGCCCAGGCGCTTGGCGCCGAATACGTCTGCAAGCCCGCGGGGCGGGACAATCTGATACCTTTTGTGAAGCGCGCTGTGATCGAGAACCAGGACGCAGAGGCGCTGGTGGCGTCCTACGTGCATGAGTACGCGGAACGCATGCACTTGAGCCCCCGAGAAACGCAGCTCTTGTCGTTGTCCGTGCGCGGCTTGAGCCGCGGCGCCGCCGCCCAGGAGCTCGGGACGGCGGAGAACACGGTGAAGGCGCAAACACGGACGCTCCTGCGCAAGACCGGCGCACGAACCTACGCGGCGTTGGGCAACAAGCTGCTGCGAGAGGCTGTCGACCGTAGCTGCAGGCCCCTTCGTTCGTAGGTACTCTGTCGAGGACGAAAGCCGGCCCGGCGCACTTCTGGACAGGAACGGCGGCTTGACGCCGTCGATTGGCGGGAGCAGGCTCCTCGCCGATGCGCGTCCGTGGGAGCGAATACGGCACAAGGACCCTGGCCGTGCACGCGGGGGGACTCGAGCACAACCCGGCAGGCGCGATTGCGATGCCGATATTTCGGAGCTCGACCTACGAGCTCGGTGGGGCTGCCGGCTACGACGATATCGTCTACGGTCGGCTCAACAACACACCCAACCACCGGGTGCTGGCGGGCAAGCTGGCGGCGCTCGAGCGAGCCGAAGCCGCATTGGCAACCGCGTCCGGAATGGCTGCGGTGGCGACAGCGCTCCTTAGCCACCTACGAAGTGGCGACCACCTGATAGCTCAGGAGCAGCTCTACGGCGGCACACGGGCGTTGCTCGGCGAGCTTGCAAGCCGTCATGGCATTGAAACTTCGTTTGTCGCGGACATGCAACCGCGCGCGTGGCGGGCAGCGCTGCGGGCGCGCACAAAGGTCTTCTACGTTGAAGCGATCAGCAACCCGTTGGTTCAGGTCGCGCCCTTGGATGAGGTGGTGCGTTTCGCACGCGAGCATGAGCTGGTGTCGATCATCGACAATACGTTCGCGACCCCCATCAACTTCCAGCCGATCCCCTTCGGTTTTGATCTTGTGGTCCACAGTGCGACAAAGTACCTGAATGGCCACACCGACGTCGTGGCCGGGGTCGTGGCTGGAGCTGTCCCTCGTGTGCAGCGCGCTCGGCATCTGTTGAATCTGGTGGGTGCCTGCCTCGACCCGCATGCGTGTTTCTTGCTGCAGCGCGGCCTCATGACCCTGCCTCTGCGGGTCCCAGTCCAAAACAGCAGCGCCCTTGCCCTCGCGCGCACCCTCGGCGAGCATCCCGAGGTCGAAGCCGTGCACTACCCCGGGCTGGCGGATCATGGCTCGCACGATCGTGCGCGAGCTTGGTTCAAGGCCGGTTTCGGGGCGGTGGTCTCCTTCGTTCCAAGGGGAGGCCTGGAGGCGGCCGAAGCAGCCCTGAAGCGACTCAAGTTAGCCCGAGTCGCGCCCAGTTTGGGGGGGGTCGAGACCCTGGTCTGTAGACCAGCCAACACGTCGCACGCGGCGCTTGCTGCCGACGTGCGGCGACGCATGGGTGTGAGCGACGGGCTGGTTCGCGTATCCATAGGCATCGAAGATCCGGACGACCTGGTCGCCGATTTCTCCGCCGCCCTCGGCCCTTAGGGCCCGCGGAAGAATGACTCATCCATTTCGCCGGTTCTGACCACCACTGGCGATGTTGCTCCTCATCGAAGTATCCCCAATACTCCTCGTCGTCGCGCCTCGCCAGCGGCGCCCAGTCCTCACCGAAACACACGAGTTATTCTTCCGCGGGCCCTTAGTCCGGCCCATGCGTAGCGCGGTTGCGAAAGTGAGCGAATAGCTGATACGCGGCGCACGCGAGTACGACAACGGGCAGGTGGCTGCCAAGTCCGTGGCTGAACCGCGAGGACGGGCAGCCGGCTTCCAGCACCAGGTCGCCCGCGAGCCCTGCTGCAACCGCGGCGAACCAGCCTGTGCGCGCGCTGCCCCGATCGAGCGCGCGCGTGAGCAGGTAACACGCTGCAGCGACGCTCAAGCCCAAGCCGAAACAGTGCAGCGGGTCGGCCGGCCCTGAGACGGTACGGGCCCCGGGAACCACGCAGGCCACAAGGGCGGCGCAAAACGCGCAAAGCCCTGCGCCGAGCGTGACGCGACCCGAAAGCTGAGGCAGATGCATCGGGCGCAGCGCGGCGACTACGGTGCCCGACCATACGAGAAAGCAAAGCAACAGCACCAAGGCGGTTTCCGGGTTGGCGGGCGGCCAGCGCGAGCCAAGCAGCGCGCTTGTCCCGATCACTACCCCGCCGGCAAGCGACAGCGCCAGGCAAGACCGCAAGCGCGTGGAACGGGTACGTAGCCACTCGAGGCGTCCAGCGTCTCGGCGCTGGATTTGGCCACGCAGGCTATGGTAGAGCGCGTCGAGGTCGAGCTGTTCCCCAGGCTCGACCTCGCTGGCTAGCGCCTCGTCGTCGTCGTCGCGCCCTCCGTTTTCGTTGAGTTTTGCCTGCATGGCGCCCTACAACTACTACGCGTAAAGCGTCGAGGGATTACAGCTGCGCCTCGAGCGCCTGGCGCAGGCGGCGATAGCCGCGATGGGCGCGCACGCGTACCGCTCCCGTCTTGGCGCCCACGATTCTTGCGATTTCTTCGTAGCGAAGCTCGCCGAAAAAGTGTAGCTCGATCACTTCGCGCTGCGGATCGGGCAGCTGCGCCAAGGCGGCGCGTAGCCGCGCAGCCCGCTCCCGTTGCTCCAGCGCGGCACCGGGGTCGCTCGGCGTCCTGGCTGCAAGGTTCGGCTCCAGGCCGATCTCGCCGCGGCGGCCTCGGCGACGGTAGTGTTCCCGTACCAGGTTCATGGCGATGGTGAACAACCAGGGCCTCACTCGCGAGTCGGTGCGAAAATCCCGCCGGGCTCGGTGCAGATGCAACAGCGCGTGCTGCACGACGTCCTGGGCATCCACGGCAGACGGCAGGCGCCGGCGCACCAGGGCATAAAGCGCGGGGGCGTAGCGGTCAAACAGGGCGCGGAAAGCTCTGTCGTCGCCGCGCACGTAGGCGGCCATCAGCTGCTCATCGCTCGGTTGTCGGCGCATTTGCGGGACATGCCGCGTGTCGCAGTGCAGAAAAATGCGCAGTCAAGACGCGGCCCTTGGGTGTTGCGGTTCTGCGGTCCGTCAGTATGGTTGTCACCGCCTCGAACCGGACTTCGTGGTGATAATGGTCGCCTTGCCTGTGTCCGCGGCCGGTGTTGTGCGAGCTCTAGCTTGCAAGTCGTACGAGGAGCAGATTCGTTTCACGAAGGCGTTCCCCCCGATAGCATGGGCGGCAGGCCAGAGGACAGCAGATGACCAACGCGATCGATTCCGAAGGGAAGCCGAACCAGCAACCTGATCGCACCACCGACACCCCGGATGAGCGACCGGGCGCGGCTGAAGCGCCGGGCACGGCTAGCTCGCCGGTGGAGGACGGGGCGCCGGGCGACACCATGAGCGGCTCCGCGCTCGAGATAGAGGATCTGGCCGACGAATTGGTCGAGGAGGTGGACAGTGCGCTAGACGAGGTCTCTGCGGCCGTGGGCTCTGCTCCCCCCGCACCAGGCTCGCTGCCGCCGCCGCTTCCCCCGGGCTCGCTGCCGCCGCCTGCTGGCTCGCTTCCCCCGCCGCCGCCCGCCGGCTCGCTGCCGCCGCCGCTTCCCCCGGGCTCGCTTCCCCCTCCGCCCCCACCGAGCTCCCTGCCACCGCGTCCGGCGCCGAGCTCTCGGGTCGCCCCGGCGCCTGTGCCGGCCGAGCAGTCCAGGAATACGGTTGCAGAGGGTGGAACGCGCCGGAGCGACCCGGCGCCGGCTTCAGCTCGCCAGCCGGACGAGACCGAGCCGTCCCTGGCCGCTGCCGATCCCGCTCGGCCGCCGGCCCCGCTGGGCTCGGCTTCACCCGGCCATGGAACTGAAGAGGCGAGCACTGGGGAGGCGCCGGAAGGCAGGCTCGAGGCCTCGCCGCCTGATGCGGATGCCGCGCAGCGGCCAAACGTGCTGGGCAACATCACGGAGGCGGCCATAGCGGAGTACGTACAGGAAGCGAGCGGGCTCATCGCCTCGTGGCAGACCGAGCTCGCTGGTGAGGCCGATTCGCGCCGGGCCGCGCGCCTGCACTACGAGCTGGGCCGACTGCTCGAGCACCCGTTGCAGGATTTCAATGCCGCCGCCGAGCACTACCAGGAAGCCCTGCTGGCCATGCCCAGTCATCTGCCGTCGCTGCGCGGGGCGCGTCGAGCGCTGCTGAGCAGCGGCAACCTCGAAGCGGCCGTGGCCCTGTTCGACACAGAGATCCGCGCTGTATCCGATCCGCGCCAAGAGGCGGTGCTCTACTACCAGAAGGGCCGCCTGCTGGAAGATCAACTGGGTCGCTTGCAAGAGGCGGAGCAGGCCTATCGTTCGGCGCGCCAGCTGGACGGCGATAACCCGACGCTGCTCAAGGCCATCGAGCAAATCGAGCTCAAGGGACAGGCCTGGGACAGCCTAGCGAACACCTACGAGCACCTCGCTCGCGCCGTTGGTGCCGACTCCCAGTATCGGTCCGCCTTGACGATCGAACGAGCGCATCTGATCGGAAACCACCAGAGCAACACCCAACAGGTCGTCGAACTGTTGGAGACGTCTATCGAGTTGGAACAGGATTCGACGTCGGCGCTGACCGCGCTCAAGCAGCTGCACCAGGAGCACGACAACTGGCGGGAGCTCATCCCCGTGCTGGAACAGGAGATCGCGCGCAGCACGGATCCGGTGCTGCGAACGGTGCATCGCTATCGCCTGGCTCGCATGTACGCCGATCGCTTGGGCCGCCGAGTGGAAGCGCTATCCACACTCGAGGCAGCCCTGGCGGACACCCCGGATGAGCAGCTGATCTTGCGCGAGCTGGCACAGCAGTACGAGAAGCAGGGCGCGCACGCCAACCTCACCGACGCGCTTGCACGCTGGGCGAACACCACCAGCGACCCGCAAGAACGCATGCGCCTCTTCGACCGGCTCGGTCGCATTAGCGAAGAGGAGTTGGGCGATTCCGAAGGAGCAGCCTCGTATTACCAAGCCGCGCTCGAGATCGATCCCCGCTACTTGCCTTCACGACAAGCACTGGAGCGGCTGCATGAGCGGCGGGGCAACTGGCAAGCACTGCTGGCGATGCGATTGGCCGCGGCAGAGGCGCACGCCGACCCGAGTGCCAGATCCCAGGTCCTCACGGAGGTTGCAGAGCTCTACGAAACGCGCCTCGGACAGCCGGACAAGGCGGCCGAATGCCACGAGCGCGCCCTGACGTTGAGGCCCACGCAGGTCGCATCGCTGCGGGCACTGGAACGACTGCACTGGAATGCTCGGCGTTTTGGCGATTTGGCCGAGCTTTATGTCAGGCTCGTCGAACAGGAGACCGACGAGCAAGCGAAGGCTGCCCTGTTGCTTTCCTTGGGTAGCCTGCAGCAGAACGTGCTCACCGATCCAGGGAGCGCAGCAGACACCTACGAGCGGGCACTCGCTTTGCCGCCGACGCCGCTCGCAGCGCTGCACGGGCTGCAGCGAGCTCACGCGGCCGCAGGCCGCTACGCCCAGCTGATCGCCGCGATCGATCGCCAGATCGAGTTGATTACCGATCAGGCGACCCGAGCCGAGCTGATGCATGAAGCCGCAATGCTGCTCGACACGCGCTTGGCCGATCGTGAAGCAGCCACCGAGCGTCTGTTGCGGGTGATCGAGCTCGACCCCGAGCACGAACCGACCTTGCGAGCGCTGGCGCGGCTGTACGAGCGGGAAGACAACTGGCCGCAGCTGCTCGCTATTTGGGAGCGCAGGATCGCTTGCACCGATGAGGACGAGACAAAGGGGCTATTGCTGTGCATGGCGGAAACAGCTCGCAAGCACACCAGCACGGACGACGCGCTCGCCTGCTACCAGCGTTTGCTGGAGCGCGATCCGGACAACGGCGACGCACTGACCGGCCTCGCCAGGATACTTCGTGACCGATGCGAGTGGAGCGAGCTTGTCGCCATCCTGGAGCGGCAAGTGAAGACGCTTTCGGATCCGCGCAGCCGAGCCCTGGCGTGGTTCGACATCGCCGAGATTCATGAAGAGCACCTCGGCGATCAAGCGCAGGCCGTTGAAGCGTATCGTAAGAGCACCGATGCAGTGGCGGGCTACCGGCCCTCACTTGACGCCTTGGAGCGCCTGCACACGAGGGCGAAGAATTGGCGTGCGCTCGCGGACGATGTCAGGCAGCTGGCGGGTCACGCAGCGGATCCCTCGCGCAAGATCGCTCGCCTGGCGCAAGAGGGCCGGCTGTGGATGGACAAGCTGGACGACATGGCGGCCGCGATCCGTTGCTTCGAGGCCGTGCTCGAACACCAGCCTGATCAGCTCCATGCACTGGTGGTGCTTGAGACTCTCTATCACCGCGCCGGACTGCGGGCTCCCCTCGTCGCTGTCTACAAGAGCCTGCACCGGCAGCTCGTCACGCCGGCAGCGCGCTGCGCCTCGTTGCGCGAGCTCGCCCGCTTGGCGTCCGAGCAAGCAGGGGATGTGGCCGCAGCGCAGGCCGACTACCAACAAATCCTGCGTGACGCCCCGGACGATTTCGATGCTCTGCTGACGCTCGAGGCACTGGCGATCCAGAGCCGTGATATTCAGACATTGTATGCCGTTGATGCCCAGCTGCTGGATCAGTGCGACGACGAGGCTCTGCGCAGCACGTACCTGACCCGTCTGGCGGAAAGCCTCGAGGTCGCAGGCGAGCCCTCAGCGCTCGAAGCCTATCGCAGCGTCGCCGAGCAGGACGTGGACAACCTCGCCGCCATTCACGGCTTGAGGCGGGTCGCCGAGCTACTGGATGCACCTTTGGTGGTGGTCGAGGCTGCCCAGCGACAGGCCGCGATGTTGAAGGACCCGGAGGCCGCGAGCGCGGCTCTGCTTCGCAGTGGCAGCGTCCGACAGAACCGCCTGAACGACCCTGCCGGTGCCGCTCAAGACTTTCAACGCGTACTCGAGTTGAACGTGCAAAACGAGGAGGCCGCCGAGCGTTTGGTCGGAGCTCTAGGATCGGTCAACGAGTTTGGGCTCTTGATCGATCTGCTTTCGAAAGCGGCAAGCACGCCCAGCACGCCGGAAACGCAGACCAGGCTTTGGCGTACGATAGCCCGGGTCCAGGCGGAGCAGCTCGGGTTGCTGCCGGAGGCGATCGAGTCGGTCAGGCGCGGTCTAGCCGCAGCGCCGCAGGACACCGAAACAGCGCTGCATCTCGTTGACCTGTTCTTGGTGGACGAGCGCTACGCCGACGCCGCGCTGGCGCTTCGCGAAGCGACCCGCACGCTGGCAGATGACCCGCAGCGGCTCAAGGATGTTCATCTGCGGCTTGCGAGACTGTACCAAGAGGAGCTCGACGATCCCATCCGTGCGGAAAACAGCTACAGGCAGGTGCTGGAGCTCGATGAGCGCGACCCCGAGGCGCTGGGAAGCCTCATGCTGCTGTGCTCCTACAGTGGCCGCTGGGACGAGGCGGCAGACCTGTCCAGGCGGCTTGCCGAGTGTGCTCAGACGCCGGCCGAACGCGCGAGTGCACTGGTGCAGCTGAGCGCCCTCGAACGCCAGCGCGGCGACACAGAGCAGGGCACGCGCGCGATGGAGCGAGCGGTCGCGTTGCTCGAGGACGATCCGTCGGTCGCGCTCCCCATCAAGGAGCTGCTTCGGGAAAGCGGGGACTGGGCAGGCTACGATGACGCCCTCAGGCGGCTGATCCCGAAGACCAAGGGCCGCAAGGGTGCGCTTTTGCGAGAGCTTGCCAGCGTGGAGTTCGATGAGTTGAGGCGACCGAAGCAGGGCTTCGAGACGCTGAGAGCAGCGGTCGTGCAACAGCCGGACGACCCGGAGCTGCGCATGGAGCTTGCCGGTCGACTCAGCACGGCCGGTCAATTCGAGGAATCGGTGGGCCAGCTGCAGGAGCTGTTGCGAAGAGACGCAGGCAACGCCGAGGCGTGGCGTTGTTTGGTTCAGACCTATCGGCTCTGGGGCCACAACCGCGATGCGGTCGCGTCTGTTTGGCCCCTCGCAGTGCTTGGGGCTGCGACTCAGGCGGATCAGGCTCATCTTGCCCGGATACCTCCACGTCCTGCCCGCGCCTTGCCGGGATCTTTGGGCCCGAATCGCGTTGCGGAGCTTGCACCTGCAGTGCCTCGAGCCCAAGCTGCGGAGCACCTGTTGGCGGCGATCGCTCCGGCTCTGGGCAAGGTGTTTCCGCCGAACTTCGACGCCTTCCAGACGACCAAGCTGCCACCACGTTCCGGCCACCCGCTGCGCGCGCTTGCCGACCAGGTCGCCTCGATCCTAGGAGCGGGGCCGGTAGATGTGTACTTGGCTGCAGCGGTGCCACCGCACGGTGTCGTTCAGTTCGATAGCCGTCCCGCGATCGTGCTGCCGAAGGCTGTAACTGACCGCTCACCGGCTGGACAGGCGTTCTTGCTGGCACAGCACATCGCTCCCATCGCGCGGGGTCTACACCCGCTGAACGCGCTCGGCCCGGAGGAGATCAAGCTGCTGCTCGGAGCGGCGGCCCGGCTTGCCAGTGCAGCGTTCGGCGCCGGCGTGCTGGACGAGCAAGGACTCTCGAACCTGGGCAAGAGCTTGAGCAAGGCGCTCGGGCGGCGCGGCCGCAAGGCGGCGGAGCCCCTGGCCAGCGCCTACGTGCAGGCCCCCGAGCTCGATCTGGAGGCCTGGACGCGAGCCACACGGCTCGCCGCCACCCGGGCAGCGTTGCTCGTCGCAGACGACCTCAGGGAAAGCGTGGCTGCACAGGCGTTCGCCGAAGGTAACGACGGGCAGACCGCGGGACCGGCATTGGTGCGTAGCTCCGAGACCCTGGCCGACCTGATGCGGTTTTGGATCAGCGAGCAGGCGCAGCAGTTTCGGCACCAAGCCTACGCGCAATAGGGGTGCCTTCAGAACCTTAGTCTGCAGCCGATGATGCCAAGGTGAAAGGGCAAGCCGGCAGCAAACGCGTGCCGCCAGAGATTCCAGATCCCACACCAACCTACACCCGCCAGCACGATCGCTACCTGGTCAAATGGGGGGCGTTGATCCGCCGGGGTTTCGATGTGTCGCCCGCGCGGGTCGTCGATATCTCCGCCGGCGGGGTACGGCTGCAGTCAGCGCTGGCCTTGCAGCGCATGGACCAGGTAGTCGTGGTCTTCGAGGGTTGCCCTGGCCGTCCAGAGCTCAACGCAAGAGTGAGGCACCACGAACTGCTCAGGGGAGAGCTTGGTCTGGAGTTCATGGGGGATGCGGCTCGCAGCCATGCTCAGGCGCTCGTGCGGCACGCGGTCGCCCAGGGGGCTGTGCTGCGCGCGCTGGATCCAGAAGGACCGGCCGAGCGCTCGGCGAACGTAACCACGCCCTGAGATCCATGCCGCTCGGATCGGCCGACGCGTGCGATGTGCGGGCGGCGATCAAGCCCGCGAGCAGCCCGCGAGCTCGTTGCCTGAGCTAGGAGCTTCGGATAGGCTGGGTTGGGGCTGAGCGCGCTCGCCGGTCGTGCGGCTGAGGCGTGGGTTTCGCGATGGGCGAAGACGTGCAAGGCAGTCCCCGACGGAAGCGGATTGGAATCGCCGTTGCCCTATCGCTGATGTGTTTGTTCGTTCCGGGCTGCTTCCTTTCGCACGACGCGCCGGGGATGGCCGGCGCGGCAGGCCACCAGCCGCCGGGCGATGCCCTGCCTGGACCGTCGCGACCCATGCCTGTCGGCACCACGGCTGTGCCCGGCTTGCCCGCCGAGCGCGTCTCCTACACGGTCACGCTGCGGACCGACCCCCTTCCCTCTCAGCCAGCGGCGGAGCTCTCGATGACATGGACCGTGGAGCCGGCTCGCGACCCGCGCCAGCTGCTGGTTGCGCTGAGCGCTTATGGCGAGGCGTCGCAGGCCGTTTTCGCTTACGACCTGCGGCAAGCGCGCTGGAGCTATCGCTCGCAGCCAGTATCGAAGCCACTGTGGATACGCAGCAGGCCCGTTGGGGGCTGCTCCGAGCTGGAGGCATTGAGCTTCACCCGGCTTTGGCTGAGGTTTCCCGATGCGACGAGCTTGGAGGGCGAAGTGCAAGGCATCCTGACCCACGGGGACGGCGATGACTCGCTCGTTGGCCCGTTCAGCGGTAGCGTTCGCGGTGTGCTCGATGTCGCTCCGCCGCAGCTGTTGTCGTCCATGCCGGACGGGATGCTGAATCCCTTTGACGGGCTGCGGCTGCTCACTGACGAGGCGTTGCCTGCTGACACGGCGGTGACGTTGCAGGGCGGCCCCGAACCGATCGCGCTCGAGCCTTCTCCGGCGCATCTGCCAAGCAGTTTCCGTTTGAGCCGCCTGCCATCGTTTGGGGCGCAACTGTGGCTCGAAGTACTGCCGCAGCTGCAGGATCTGGCTGGAAACGCGGCCCGCGAGCCCTTGCCTCGATACGGTACGGCCAGGTTGCCAGGACCTTTTTCGGGTTTTGGACCGCCGCTATTGGCTCTGCTCGAGGGCTCGACCGAGATCGTCGACAGCTCGCTGGCGCCTTCCCTGGATCAGAAGCGGGCGCTGCTGTTGCCGGACGACGATGCGAGTTTTAGCGCGCGGCTGCTCGTGCCTCCGAAGGCTACCCAGCTGGTGGTCACCACGCGCGCGCTTTATCGCGACCGTGACAGCAGCGCGCCCTTGTTTCGCCTGCGGACCGGGGTCCTGGGGCAGGCGTGGTCTTCGCTCGCACTCGAGTTCGCGCCCTTTAGCGCCGGGGTCGAGACGATCGACTCGGGACTGCATCTGAGCTCGGCCCACCTAAACGCGCAACCGCTGTCTCCGGCTGCCGTGGAAACCGGCGAGGTTTACGTCCAAATCGACTTTCCGGACGATTTCTGCGGCTACGCTCCCGACCTAGCAGCGGCACTTGTCGAGTCCATCGTCGTGCATTAACGCCGGCGATTGGGGCTACCTGCGTCTGCGCCGCTCTGGCTACACCCGGTCCGAGCCGGCTACCTGGGTGGAGCGTATCCAGGCGCAGCCGTGGCGCAGGGCCTTCTTGTACTTCAAGCACGAACAATCGGGCCCATCCCTCGCGATGGAGCTGGCTCGGCTAACTCGAAGTCCAGCTAAGGCCCCCGAATAAAGGCCACCAGCGCCTCGACGGCCTCCTGCAGCGCCTGCGCGCGGGTGCGACCCGAGCGGGCTCGCGTTTTCAGCGAGTGGTCGCCGTCCTCGATCCACGCGAGCTTGATCGCCGCCGGCAGCTCATAGCCTCGGACTTGGCTTGGTGTTCCGAAGGCGTCCCGTGTGCCCTGAACGATCAGGGCTCGCGTCTTGAGCGTGTATAGATGCTCGATGCGGCCTTTTGCCGAGCGTCCCGGAGCGTGAAAGGGAAAGCCCAGGCATATCAGGCCGGCCGCCTGTACCTCATCGGCGATCAGGCTGGCCACGCGCCCGCCCATGGACTTGCCGCCGATGAACACGTGATGCTCGGGCTGGCGCGCCAAGGCAGCGAGCGCTTCAAGCCAGCACGCCTTGAGCACGGGCATCCGATCGGGCGCGCGCCGCCTTCCATCCTGCCGTCCTTTGCGCATGTAGGGAAACTCGAAACGCACCACGCGGATGCCCGCAGCGGCCACGCCCTCGGCCATGCATGTCATGAAGTCGCTGTGCATGCCTTGTCCCGCTCCGTGCGCCATGACCAAGCTGCAGCGTGCGCCGTGCGGACCGTTCGTCACCAGCTCGAGCGTGCTCGTCATCCGACAGCCCTGACCGAAAACGGGGTGTACCGCAAAGCTAGCGTTCGCCTTCCGCCACGCTCGTGACCGGCGGGCAGGTGCACGCGAGGTGGCGGTCGCCGTATGCGTTATCCACCCGCGCCACCGACGGCCAGAACTTGCGTTGCTTCAGCCAAGCCAGAGGATAGGCCGCTTGCTCGCGGCTGTAGGGATGGTCCCAGTGATCGCTTGCGAGCGCGAGCGCCGGGTGAGGCGCGTTCTTGAGCGGGTTATTCGTGCGGTCCAGCTCACCCCGCTCGATGGCGCGGATCTCTGCACGGATGGCGATCATGGCATCGCAGAAGCGATCCAGCTCGGCCTTCGATTCGCTTTCCGTGGGCTCGATCATGAGCGTGCCCGCTACCGGCCACGACATCGTTGGGGCGTGGAAGCCGAAGTCGATCAGGCGCTTGGCGATGTCTTCCACCTCGATACCCGCGCTCGCCTTGAAAGGTCGCGCGTCCAGCACGAACTCGTGCGCGACTCGTCCGTTCTTGCCCACGTAGAGGATGTCGTAATGGCTCTTCAACCGCTGCACCATATAGTTCGCGTTCAGAATCGCGACCTGGGTAGCCTTGGTCAGCCCGTCCGCTCCCATCATCGCGATGTACATCCAGGGAATAGGTAGAATCCCGGGGCTTCCGTAGGGTGCCGCCGCCACCGGACCGACAGCGTTGGCCTCGCTCGTGCGGGTCAGCGGATGACCGGGCAGGAAGCGCGAGAGGTGCGAGGCGGCTGCGATGGGGCCCATGCCCGGCCCCCCGCCACCGTGAGGGATGCAAAACGTCTTGTGCAGATTCAAGTGGCACACGTCCGCGCCGATGGTTGCCGGGGTGCATAACCCCACGAGCGCGTTGAGGTTGGCACCGTCCAAATACACCTGGCCGCCGGCAGCGTGGACGATCGAACAGATCTCTTTGATGCCCTCTTCGAACACGCCGTGGGTCGAAGGGTACGTGATCATGAGCGCTCCCAGATCGCGCTCGTGCGCTTCCGACTTGTGCCGGAGGTCGTCGATATCGATGTTCCCGCTGCTATCGCATTGAACCGCCACGACTCGATAGCCCGCTATGACGGCGCTGGCCGGATTGGTGCCGTGGGCCGAGGTTGGGATCAGGCATACGTTGCGACGCCCCTCGCCTCTGCTGAGGTGGTAGGTGCGGATAGCCAGCAAGCCGGCGTACTCTCCCTGCGAGCCCGCGTTCGGCTGCAGCGAAACCGCCGGCATGCCTGTGATGGCTGTTAGCCAGCGCTCGAGATCCTCGAGCAGCCGGGCGTAGCCGCGGCTCTGCTGCGCCGGAGCAAAGGGATGCATGTTCGCGAATTCGGGCCAGCTCACGGGCAGCATTTCCGCAGTGGCGTTCAGCTTCATGGTGCAGGAGCCGAGCGGGATCATGGATGTAGTCAGCGAGAGATCCCCGCCCTGCAGCC
Organism: Pseudomonadota bacterium; assembly: GCA_022361155.1. Lineage (NCBI taxonomy): Bacteria > Pseudomonadati > Pseudomonadota > Pseudomonadota bacterium. The sequence continues at coordinate 1,650 of JAKSBK010000095.1, read as the reverse complement.
GGTGCATGTAGCGAAGCAGCTCATGCTCGGTGCGGTAGCTGTTGAAGGTCGGGTGCGTCAGGTAGTCGCTCGTGCGTGCGTGCAGGGCTGCGAGCGGCCCCGGCCTCTCGACCTGGGCCTCGAGCGCGGCATCGGCCGCACGCGAACGGCTCCCGCTGCCATCCGCCGCTGTGCCGGTCCTCTGGCTGAAGACATCCAGCAACTCCAGTATGTCCTGTTCGGCGTGCGTTTCGTCCAGCGACACGCCGAGCGCGGAGTCCTCGTAGAGGCGCAGGTTGATGTGCCGCGCACCGGCAGCCGCGAGCACCGCAGTGCGCTGTTCGGCGGTCAGCTTGATCTTGAGCGTATCGAAGAAGGGCGCTGCGCCGCAGTCGAGACCGAGGTTGCGAAGACCGGCGGCAAGAAGGCGTGTGAGACGATGCACTCGTTCGCCTATGGCACGCAGGCCCTCGGGACCGTGGTACACGGCGTACATCGAGGTCATGATGGCCAACAGGACCTGAGCAGTGCAGATGTTGCTGGTGGCCTTGTCACGTCGGATGTGCTGCTCACGTGTTTGCAGAGCAAGCCGAAACGCCGTTTGGCCGAGCGCGTCACGTGACACGCCCACGAGCCGGCCGGGTAGTTGGCGCCGGTAGCTTTCACGCGCCGCAATGTAGGCGGCGTGCGGCCCGCCGAAGCCCATGGGCACGCCCAGGCGCTGGGTGGAGCCCACGGCGATGTCGGCGCCGATCTCGCCCGGCGCGCGCAACAGGGTGAGCGCCAGGGGGTCGGCGGCCATCACCAGGAGCGCCCCGGAGTCGTGGGCGCGTGCGGCGAGGTCCGAGTAGTCCAAGACGCGTCCGTCCGTCGTGGGGTATTGGACGATCACTCCGCATAGCTTCTGCGCCGAGAAATCGATCTCGTCGATCGCTCCAACCCGAAGTCCGACGCCGCTGGAAGCGGCGCGCGTACCAAGCACGCCCAGGGTCTGGGGATGGCAATCCGAGCTAGCGAAGAACCCCGATTGTTTGCCACGGGCGAGGTTGCGACACATGGTCATGGCCTCAGCTGCTGCCGTGGCTTCGTCCAGCAGCGACGCGTTGGCCAGGGGCAGCTTGCACAGATCGCTCACCAGGGTCTGGAAGTTCAGCAAGGCCTCGAGTCTTCCCTGGGAGATCTCCGATTGATACGGCGTGTATTGCGTGTACCAGCCAGGATTCTCCAGGATGTTTCGCTGGATCACGGCAGGCACGATGCAGCCGTGGTAGCCCATGCCGATGAAGTTGCGGCAAACACTGTTGCGTTCGGCCAGGGCGCGCAGCGCTTCGAGCGCATCGGATTCGCTCTTGGCGGGGGGAAGCTCGAGTGCCATCTGCCCGAGCAGGGCCTCGGGCAGCGTCGAGTGCACCAGATCGTCAAGAGAAGGGCATTCGACAGCTGCCAGCAGCTGTTCGATCTCGGCCGGCGTGGAGCCGAGGTGCCGGTCCACGAAGCGTCCGTGACCAGCGGTGCCGGGCGAAGGCGGGGCGGGGTTCATGTGCGTGACTCCTCTACATCGGCGAGACTTTAACCCGCATCGGTCGCCAACTTCGAGACGAATCGGTCGAGGTAACCGTTCACGGAGGGCATCGCTTCACCGACCCGACTTCCTGGGGCCTGAACGGCTAT